>JALYOK010000402.1 GCA_030856925.1 Pseudomonadota bacterium | reverse complement strand
CCCGGCATAAAGAAATCCCGTATAGGGAGTGCCTTCGTTTTTCATGCCTTGCACGGTCGGTCGAATAACTTCGCGCATCACCCGTGCATGCAACGCGGGCGTCACGATGGGCGCAGGCGAATAGGCGCCCATTCCGCCCGTATTAGGACCGCGATCACCGTCTAACAAACGCTTGTGGTCCTGGCTGGTGGCAAGCGGCAGGATGTGTTCGCCGTCGACCATGACAATGAAGCTGGCCTCTTCGCCTTGCAAAAATTCCTCGATCACCACGAGGGCGCCGGCGTCGCCGAGTTTGTTGTCCGCCAGCATCGAATCGATGGCTTGATGCGCTTCCGCCAACGACATCGCCACGACCACGCCTTTCCCCGCGGCCAAACCATCCGCCTTGATGACAATGGGCGCGCCGTGCGCTTCAACATAGGGGTGCGCCGCACCGGCAGTGGAAAACGTTTCGTAGGACGCAGTCGGAATCTTATGGCGTTGCATAAACCGCTTGGCGTAGTTTTTTGAGCTTTCCAACCGCGCCGCTTCGCGGGTGGGACCGAATATTTTTAGCCCGGCGTCACGGAAGGCGTCGACTACGCCTTCGGCCAGCGGCGCTTCCGGCCCGACGACTGTCAGCCCAATGTCTTCATCCCGGGCAAAATTAACCAGTGCGGCGATATCGGTGATGGCGACATTCGAGATTCCGGGTTCGCGGGCGGTGCCGGCGTTGCCCGGCGCGACATAAATGCGTGCCACCCGTTTACTTTTGAGTAGCGTCCAAGCGATAGCGTGCTCGCGGCCGCCGGAACCGATGACTAGGATTTTCATATTTGACTAAGATGCGCGCCAGTAGCCTTATGGATACAGGGTGGCCTCGGGCCATTGCCTCACAGACATGCATGGCCGGCGAGTCGCACCGGTGCTGGGTCTGGACATGGACAACGTTCCGATTTCAATGCCGAAAATGTCGCACGCCCGTCAGCGCCATCGCTAAACCATGTTCGTCGGCAGCGGCGATAACTTCTTCATCGCGCATGCTCCCGCCGGGTTGGATCACCGCCTTCGCCCCTGCTTGCGCGATCACATCCAAGCCGTCGCGGAACGGAAAAAAAGCATCCGATGCGGCGACGGATCCTGCCAAGCTCAAGCCCGCTTGTTGCGCCTTCATGCTCGCCAGCCGAGTCGAATCGATACGGCTCATCTGCCCGGCGCCTATGCCCAATGTGCGGCCGCCAGCGCAAAAAACAATCGCATTCGACTTCACGAATTTCGCCACGCGAAAGGCGAAAATCATATCGTCCAACTGCGCCTCGCTTGGCTGTGCCTTGCTGACGATCGCAAGGTCGCGCGCATCGACTAATGCGCGATCCGGCGATTGCACCAGCAAGCCGCCCCCGACACGTTTCATGTCCCAGCGATGGTGGCTCAAGGCTAGTTCAACCCTGAGCACGCGAACATTGGGTTTTTGTTTCAGCAACGCCACCGCCTCAGCCGAATAATTCGGCGCGATCAGCACTTCGAGAAATTGCTTGGTTACGGAGTCGGCCGTCGCCGCATCGACTTCGCGGTTGAATGCGATGATGCCGCCAAACGCCGACGTGGTGTCCGTGGCGAAAGCTTGCCGATAGGCATCGAGCAGAAGATCCGCCACCGCCACACCGCAGGGATTGGCATGTTTGATGATGACACAAGCGGCGCGGGGAAAAGTCTTAGCGCATTCCCACGCCGCGTCGGCATCGGCGATATTGTTATAGGAAAGTTCCTTACCTTGAAGTTGCTGATAATTCGCAAGCGTGCCCGGCGCCGGTTTGAGGTCACGATAGAACGCCGCTTGCTGGTGGGGATTCTCGCCGTAGCGCAAAGACTGAACTCGCTCGAACTGTAGATTGAGCCGCGTCGGAAATTCGCCGGATTTGCCGGCATCGTCAAGGGCGGTCAAATAGTTGCTGATCGCGCCATCGTATTCCGCGGTGTGGCTGAAGGCTTTGCAAGCTAAGCGGAAACGCGTCGCATCCGAAAGTCCGCCTTGCTCGCCGAGTTCCGTCGCGATCGCGGTGTAGTCCGCCGGATCCGTCACTACGGCAACGCAGGTGTAATTTTTTGCCGCGGCGCGCACCATGGTGGGGCCACCGATGTCGATGTTCTCGATGGCCTCCGCCAGCGTAACATTCGGCCGCGCCACCGTTTCGCGGAATGGATATAGATTGACCACTATGAGATCGATCGGCGGAATATCGTGTGCTTTCAATTGTGCGACATGGGCCGGCAAATCGCGCCGGCCCAAGATCCCGCCGTGGATTTTCGGGTGCAAGGTTTTGACTCGACCGTCCAGCATTTCAGGGAAGCCGGTGTAATCGCCAACTTCAGTCACGCGAATACCGCCGTCGTGCAGTAGTTTCGCCGTGCCGCCGGTGGAAAGAAGATCAATGCCTCGGGATTGCAGCACACGCGCGAACTCCGCAACGCCGGACTTATCGGACACGCTAATCAACGCACGTTTGATATTAATCATGAACTAAGGAGGCGGAAAGGAATCGTTATTCGATACCGTGTTGCGACATTTTCTTGCGCAGCGTGTTTCGATTCAGTCCTAAAATATCTGCCGCCTTGGTCTGATTGCCGCCGGCCTGGTGCAGCACCACCTCGATCAGCGGCTTCTCCATGCTTTCCAGCACCGCTTCGTACACCGCGCAGGGTTTTTCACCGTCGAGATGTTTAAAGTAATCGCTAACGGTCTTCCGCACGCAGGCGGAGATTTCGTTTTCTTTCTTCATGCCGCAAGCTCTTCTGGAAGATAAGTTAATCGCTCGTTCTCGGCTGATAGCTCGCCAAAAAAATGATCGATGGCGAAAACTTGATCCTGGCTTGTCTGCAATTGCATCAGGGCGTGGCGGAAACTCGCGGAACCGACCAAACCCTTGGTGTACCAGCCGATATGTTTGCGCGCGACTTTGACGCCGGTATCTTCGCCGTAAAATTCATAGAGGTCAACCAGATGTTCCATCATCACGCGGTGGATTTCGGTGACTTTCGGCGGCAGAAGATGCGCGCCTGTCTTGAGGAAATATTCGATCTCGCGAAAAATCCACGGCCGGCCCTGGGCCGCGCGGCCGATCATCACCGCGTCGGCGCCCGTGACCGTCAGCACGTGCTTCGCTTTTTCAGGGGTGGTGATATCGCCGTTGGCGATTAACGGAATATTGACGTAACTCTTGACTGCGGCGATGGTGTCGTATTCGGCGTTGCCCGTGTAGCCGCAGGCGCGGGTGCGGCCATGCATGGCCAGCGCCTGAATGCCGGCGTTTTCGGCGATGCGCGCGACGATGATCGCGTTCCTGGTTTGTTTGTCCCAGCCGGTTCGAATTTTGAGGGTCACCGGCACGTTCACAGCGCCGACCACGGCATCGAGAATTCTTCCGACCAACGGCTCGTCCCGCAGCAATGCCGAGCCCGCCATAACGTTGCACACTTTCTTCGCGGGGCAACCCATGTTGATATCGATGATCTGCGCGCCTTGATCGACGTTGTATTTCGCGGCTTCGGCCATCATCGCGGGATCGGCGCCGGCGATCTGCACCGATTTCGGCTCCACTTCGCCGTCATGGTTGGCGCGGCGCAAGGTTTTCTCCGAGCCCCACAGCAACGAATTGGATGCCACCATTTCCGATACCGCCAGGCCTGCGCCCATGATTTTGCAGAGCTGACGGAATGGTCGATCGGTCACGCCCGCCATCGGTGCGACGACAAGATTATTCTTCAGCAGGTATGGGCCGAGTTGCATGCGGTTTTTTTGGGGGGAAGGTTGCGAATTTTACGCTCAATTTTTAGGCAAGTAAAACTTCGTGGGAACCATCGGTTAGAATATCGCATCGAAGAGGCAAGCAACTCGATGCAACCACTCTTTATTTTCCCGCGAGAAGGCCATGATCTATAAATTATTCACAACCGCATGTTTCGGTGTCCTTCTTTCCGGCAACGCGATCGCAGGCGAATGCCAGCCTGAAGGCGCCTACGATCAGTTTGCATTTCGACCGCCGGTAGGATTTGTCGAGTTGCGCTCTCGTCGAACGTCTAATGGCATCACCTACGCCTTCCGTGAAGACAAGCTGGAGACCGAGGCGGCGGGCGTGATCCAACTCGTGTTCAACTATACCCAGGACGACTACTCCTTATTGAAACCCGAGCAACAAGAGGAGGTAAAGGAGTTGTACCTCAAACGCTACATGGGCAGTTTCGAAGGCCGGCGGGCGGACTTTAAAAAAAGCGAAATTGTCAATGAGTCGTTCGGCAACAGTTCATACAAAAAAATGACTTGGTCCGGCAAAGCGGGAAAGGAAGAAATGAAGGGAGCTATGTACGTCACAGTGATCAACAACGTCGTAACGGTGCTGAGCTTGCAGATGCCCGCCCCGGGCGAGGAATTGGAGAAGTCCGTCAACGATTGCCTGGACACGTTAAAGCTGACGCTAGACTAGCTCGGCGGCAGCGTTTCATGCAATAAACATTAGGCCCACCGCAGCGTGGGCCAAATTTTTTGTACACAGAAGTTTACAAAGGGCAATGGCGTTCTTTGCTATTCTCGCGCCATGGAAAATTTTAATCTCACCTCCGCAATTTTGGTCGGCTTCCTGATTATTTGGTCGCTGATTTACTGGATTGTTCCTTCGGTTGTTGTGCGTTTGCGTGCGCCGCGTAAGCGCGGTGAGCATGATTCGCGCTTCCTCTCCGAAACCGGAACTATCCATCGTCTCGGCCGGGAGACCGACCGCGATTCTCGTTAGTGTTTGAGCATTCATGCTCGAAAGTCGCGTGAATTGCGGCTCTTCGAGCCTGCCGTGCCGATCGGCAGGCGGGATGCGGCTCCTGGCAAGGCCGCGTTTTCGAAGAAAATCTCAATAATCTAACAACTTTAACGCGCCGGATTAAAATTCCCGGCATCCCCGAGTTCGTCCGCAGTTCCTAAAGCCGTTAAACTACGGCATGAAATCCACCCGCGTTCCCACATGTTACTGAAGCTCGCACGCGGCGAGGTTATCGATCCGGCCAACAACGTTGACGGCGAGGTGCGCGATATTTTTGTGCGCGACGGCCGCATTGTTGCGCCGCCATCAGCCGACGAGCGCATCGATTGCGTTTACGATCTCGCCGGAAAAATCGTCATGGCCGGCGCCATCGATATGCACACTCATATCGGCGGTGGTAAGGTCAACATCGCCCGCGCCATGTTGCCGGAAGATCATCGCGGCGATCCCCTCGCGCCCACGGAACTCACGCGTGGCAGCGCGGGCCGCGCCGCGCCGGGCACGTTGGCGACGGGCTATCGTTACGCCGAAATGGGTTATACCGCGTGCTTCGAACCCGCCGTGCTGCCGGTGAACGCGCGTCAAGCCCATCTAGAAATGGCGGACACGCCCATTATCGATCGCGGCGGCTACGCTATGCTCGGCTCCGACGATTTGTTACTGCGCATGTTGGCGGCGAATAGCGATCAGAAAGCGATCAATGATTACGTCGCATGGACTTTGCATGCCGCGCAATGCATGGCGATTAAAGTCGTCAATCCGGGCGGCATCAGCGCTTTCAAATTCAACCAGCGCAAACTCGATCTAGATGAGGAGCACGTTCACTACCGCCAGACGCCGCGCCGCATTCTGAAGGTTTTGGCGCAAGCCCTTGAAGACCTAAAGGTTCCGCATCCGCTGCACGTTCACGCCGGTAATCTCGGCGTGCCTGGCAATGTCGATGCGACGCTGGCGACCATGGAAGCTGCGGAAGGTTTGCCGATTCATCTCACCCACATTCAGTTTCATTCCTACGGCGCCGAAGGTGATCGAAAATTCTCCTCCGGCGCCGCGCGCATCGCCGAGGCGATCAACGC
>JALYOK010000392.1 GCA_030856925.1 Pseudomonadota bacterium | reverse complement strand
GGTCCGATCAAACTGGCCAGCAACTCGCAGAACGTCTTCAAGAGGGCATCGCCACCGGTGATGGCATCGGCGCTGCTCTGCTGTGCGAGCACGGCATTCAGCGCCGCCAGATCCGTGGCGGTCCCAGCGCGTTCCGGTGCGCCCGCCAACCACGGATGGGCCTTAGCAGCGAGGTAAAGACTGCGTTTGTACAGCGCAGCGACGCCTCCCTGTCCGATGATAGGATTCAGGGCGGCATCGACCTGTTGCCAGGTCGAGACAATCGCCGCGGCAATTTCCGCTGAATCGGCGCCTTTCTCGATTCTAAGGGCTGAAAAAACCATTATCTTATGCTGTGTCGCGTTTCTCTAGGGGAGTGCTTTAACGGTGGCGAGAACCTGCTCAAAGTGCTTAATTTGGAATTCTAGGAGCCTGTCATTCGTTTTCCTCGAGCCAAACCATGCATCCAAAATGGAACGGACGCGCAGACGGTATCGCATTCGATTCTTGCTTTTTCCACGCTGCCTCCTCGCCAATCGTTTGCGGTTTCAAGAAAATCTTGTTCTGCCGAATGAGGGTATCCAAGGTTGCATAATCAGTCTGTACGATAACACACATAGCAGAATGAACCTCACGCCAGCACGGTGACTCCTGCACCCGCCAAGGCGGAGACCAAGCGCAACAGTGATTCGCGAAAGTCGTCCCATTTTCGGAAAGCTCCCTTGATCTCCTACGCTAATGGCGCCTGAATGATTGGTGAAGCTCGCTCAACAGCGTGCAAGTTAAAGTTCGGCGCCCACTTGTCGTTCAAATCCGTTCAGCCAGGAGATTCCGGCGTTCCAACGCGCAAAGGACGCAGCCCGATATCGAAGACGTTTCTTGGTCAACCTGCACTACGTCTTTCGCCAATGGTTTGCGGTTCCAAGAACGTTACTGCTAGCGAAGCAAAAGAATATTCAAGGCTCCATTTGCCGTCTGTGCGTCAACACACATAGCTGGCGGCGGCCCGACGACGGTGCCTGCCAATGTGGACAATGCTGATCACCTTACGCGTTAGTCGCAAAAGCGATCTATCCTACCGCACAGACACTTTCGATAAATAAGCATATCATCGCTACGTTAAAGGGAAACATTGATGATTTCCCGACAGAGCCCATTTGTACCCCGCTTCACGCTGCATTTGCCGTGATGGCTCGAAAACCATTCCCTATTCGGCAAAAGGCGGAGGCGCATGTCTAGAAATAATACACTTTTAGCGTTCACGACTACAGCCTGCGAATCTACGCAGCGGCGGACTCACACGCTTAGCCATCCCCGACGGCCGGCTCACAATGCCACTTCGGCACTTCGGCGGGTGGACCACAAAATTACATTACGCACCGATAGTATTTCTGGCGCCCGGGGCGGCAAAGTTACTTTCTTGCCTGCAAACGCGGCGGGTTTTACGTGCCGTGGGCGCAAGCCCGACTATGCGGGAGTCGCATGGCGACCGTTGGCGGCGGGAAACAGCGGGGCTACTCCATGAAATTAGTTCGAAAACGCCCTGCGGCACCCCTCCGTAAGCCCGTGGCATTGAAATTTGCGTTAAGACAGAACCGGGCCGTAGAAATGAGGGTAGAAGCGTGTGCGGATGATCTAGGCTCGTCCAACGACCTCGTGAAGCAAAAGATAGCTGAAGGTACAACCACTTTATCGGCGCCCCAGACGCTGGCAGATGGCGAAAGAGTTGAAAGCGAGGTTCAGGAATGCGCCGGCGAACTGCATCAGGTCAATAAATCGTTAGCGGCAGCGATCAACGATTTAAAACACACCGAAATCGCCTTGACGAGTTCCCGAAATGCGTTGGCCGATATTGAGATTGCGTTGGCAAATGCACAGGAAGAAGATAAAAAGAAGGCGGCTCAGATCACCCATCAAGCGTCGCATGATGCATTGACGGGCCTCATCAACCGTCGCGAGTTCGAGCGGCAACTTGAACTTGCCATGACAACCTGCAAAACGGACACTAACCAGCATACTATTCTTTACCTTGATCTCGACCAGTTCAAGATCGTCAACGAAAGTTGCGGTCACGTCGCGGGAGACGAGTTGCTGCGTCAGGTGACTAATTTACTTCTCGGCCAACTGCGGCGAAGCGATACGTTGGCCCGGTTGGGGGGCGACGAATTTGGAGTCTTACTGGAAAATTGTCCGACGGAGGCCGCGCGTCGGATCGCGGAAGGGTTGCGCCAAGCCGTATCTAAATTTCGCTTTGTCTTGCTCGAACAGGCATTGCGGATCAGCGTGAGCATCGGACTTGTCACCTTCAGTCATGACAATGCGAGCCTCGCCGATGTATGGCGAATGACGGATAGCGCCTGCTACATGGCCAAGGAAAAAGGTCGGAACCGGGTCCATGTCTACACCCCGGACGACAAGGAGTTGATGCAAAGGCATGGGGAGATGCGATGGGTGGGTTTAATCCACAAGGCCTTAGAGCAGGACCGTTTCGTCTTATATTCGCAGAAGATCCTGGCGCTTCCCGCGAACGCGGCCTCCGGCGACCATTACGAGTTGCTCTTAAGGCTGGTTGCGGAGAACGGATCGATAATTTCGCCGATGGCCTTCATTCCGGCCGCGGAACGCTACGGGCTCATGCAGGGCATTGATCGCTGGGTCGTCAAAGCCGCACTGGCGCTCCATGGAAACCGACATTTACCTCAATCCGCCCCAGGAATGTGCGCCATCAATCTGTCTGGCGCTTCCATCTGCGACCCCGGATTTGCGGACTTCGTACGAGACCAGTTCGAACAGCACCGGGTTGCTCCGCACGCGGTCTGCTTCGAGGTTACGGAGACCGCGGCGGTTGCCAACCTGACCGAAGCCGCGGCGTTCATTCGCGAGTTACGGTCGATGGGTTGCAGGTTTGCGCTGGACGATTTCGGCAGTGGTATGTCCTCGTTTGCATACCTTAAAAACCTACCGGTCGATTACCTAAAGAT
>JALYOK010000366.1 GCA_030856925.1 Pseudomonadota bacterium | reverse complement strand
TTTTGTGGACAATGCCGATGCCACCTTCCTGCGCCAAGGCGATGGCAAGGCCCGCCTCGGTCACGGTGTCCATGGCGGCAGAGATCAGAGGCAGATTGAGGGAAATCGTCGCAGTGAGACGCGTCTTAAGATTAACGTCGCGCGGCAGAACGGTGGAATGGGCGGGGAGGAGAAGAACGTCGTCAAACGTTAACGCTTTCTGAACCAGGCGCATAGCGTTTTCTTTCGGCAAAGAGCTATTATACGCGCGGGGTGGGGAGGTGGCCTTCCGACGTCGGACGCTTCAGCCTACTTAGTGTCGCCGGCGCTTCCCAGAACCTTGACGATATGCGCTTCCAATTCTCCGGCGCGATCCTTCTGAAATCCGAGATGGGTGGTAACGACATTGCCGGCTCGGTCGATCAAGAAAGACGTCGGCATGCCCTTCAACTGATAGGTCTTCGCCACGCTGCGCTTGGGATCGAACAACAAGGTGAAACCGGCGGGAACCTGGGCAAGAAATTTGTCCGCATCGGCCCGCTTGGTATCGATATTCACAGCGACGATCTCGAAGCCTTGGTCCGTGTATTTCTGTTGCATCTGATTCATCCACGGAAACGTCTCGCGGCATGGTGCGCACCATGACGCCCAAAAATCCAGATACACCACTTTGCCCAAATAGTCGGAGAGCTTGACGCCCTCTTTCGTTAAGTTGGGCAACTCAAAATCCGCAGCAGGCTTGCCCGCCTCCTGAGCGTGCGCCGGCACGATGCTAAATGCCAAGGCAATCAATCCGACCAAACGGACGATACGCCAGTAGTTTGCGAAATGAGTCACAAAAACTCCGTAGTCAAAATAAATTCTTATCGTAATTAGTCTTGCGGCCAAGTCTAATCTTACAGACGCCCTGAAAGCCGCATGGATATTGCCTCCCCGGACATGCATCGCCAGGAGCCAAGCCAGTAATGCTTCCTGGCGTGATTGCCGCAAGGATAGGTTCTTCCCACTGCACAGCTTCAAAGGGACCTGCCAGTTGACACCTTATCACAGTTAATGCAACGGGAATTTGACGAAAAACGAGCCGCAGCGTATCGTAACGTTCTTGTCCTCGGTTAATTCGTCTCATGAGCGCCGTCCCCGCCAATTCTAATCTGTTCCGCAGCGATGTCCAAGTGATCGGGCTCGTCGGTGTTGCCCACGGCACGTCGCATTTTTTTCATCTCATTCTTGCGTCGCTGTTTCCCTGGCTGAAGGTCGCGTTTGGACTGAGCTACGCGGAACTCGGTTTTTTGATGACGGTATTTTTCATCGTTTCCGGCATCGGCCAATTCCTCGCCGGGTTTATCGTCGATCGCTATGGCGCGTTGCGAGTGCTGTTCGGCGGTATGGCGCTGTTAGGTTTATCGGCGCTTGGGCTCGCGGCGAGCGAGAGCTACGCTTCGTTGCTATTTTTCTCCGGCGTCGCCGGGCTCGGTAACAGCATTTTCCATCCTTCCGATTTCACAATCCTTAATCGCCGCGTCAGCCTGCCTCGCCTTGCCCACGCCTTCAGTTGGCATGGCATCGCCGGTTCGATCGGCTGGGCCGCGGCGCCGCCGGTGCTGGCAGGCCTGGCGATAATTTACTCGTGGCAAATCGCGTTATTGTTCGGCGCAGTGCTGGCGTTTGCTGTGTTGGCATTGCTGGTAGTTAACCGCGAGCGTTTGGATACGCGCGAAATCGAGGCGGCGGTCATCAAAACGAACAGGCGCGAAGGCGCCGCCACTAATGTTGATTTCATGAAACTCCCCGCCGTTTGGCTGTGCTTCGGGTTCTTTGGATTCACCGCCATGGCGCTCGGGGTAATCCAGAGCTTCACACCGGCTGCGCTGAATGCGTCGTACGGCGTTGCCTTGGCGCTGGGCGCCGTATGTGTGACGGCCTATATGTTGGCGAACGCGGCCGGGACGTTGGCGGGAGGATTTTTGGCCGCCAAAGTGGCGCAACATGACCGAATTATCGGCGCCGCGCTGGGGGCGGCGGCGCTGATCGCCGCCATCATCGCCACGGGAATGGTCCCAACCGCGTTGCTGGTGTTCTTCTTTGCGCTGATGGGATTCGGCGCCGGCGTTGCCGGGCCGTCGCGAGATTTATTAGTACGCGCGGCTGCGCCCAAGAATGCAACCGGGCGCGTATATGGCGTGGTCTATTCCGGACTGGATGCCGGCCTTGCGATCGC
>JALYOK010000356.1 GCA_030856925.1 Pseudomonadota bacterium | reverse complement strand
CTTGCCTCCCAGACCATGCCATGCCAGCAGCCAAGCGGGATGCGGCTCCTGGCGTGCCCGTTTTATTCGCTTACCAGTTGATCGGCTCGGCTGAAGGTCCAGGTGCGGGTAATGTGCAACACATCGGCTTCGTCGCGAAGTTGTTGCGGAAAGCGCGGATAGGGCGCGGCCAGCTCAACGATGTGGATCGCCGCGGCATCGAGGATTTTGTTCCCGGACGAGCGCGGAATCTCGATGTTTTCCAGGCTGCCGTTGGCGCGGATCGCCACGGTGATGAGGAGACTGCCATAGAGTTTCAGTCGGCGCGCGGCTTCAGGGTAGTTTTCATTGCCGACTTTCTCGATGGTGACACGCCAATCCTCGACATAGCCGGCGAAGCGGTATTCTGCCGCGCTGGCGCCAATGAACTTTCGCCTGGGTCGCTGCTGATAAGCTTGATAATCCTTGGAGATTTGCGCTTCCAGATTTGCGATTTGACGCGTGCGTTGCCGGACTTGATTCGCTAGAGCGCTTTGCAGCGGACTAGGGTGCTCGCGGGAGACTTGTTCACTGTCGGCGGCGGCATCGTCGGCCAGCGCAGTCGGCTGCTGAGGAACGCGCTGGTTGCTTTGTGGCGTGGTTAGAACTCTGGCTGACTCTTGCGTGGGCAACCGGGCCGCTTCCATCATCTTCGCCATGCTCTCTTCAAGTTCCGTTACCTTGTCTTGCAGGGTGGGAAGCGGGCTCTTCGCGCGGCGCTTTGCGTCAGTGTTACCGCCGCCGTCGAGATTGGTCTGGGCCTCTACCTTGGCGTCGCGCGGGCGATCTTGAGATTTGCTATTAACCAACACCACGTCGAGGACACTCTGATTGCTCTTGAACGGTTTTGGATTGGGTACCTGGAAATAAGCGCTATATATGAACGTGGCATGCAGCATCAAAGACGCGAACAATGCCGTGACGAAGCGCTCCGATGCACGCAGATGGAAAGCGCGGCCATCGAATCGAATAATCTGCAGCACTGCACCAGCCTTGCTCATGCTGGTACTCTAGCAGATTGATGAAAAACGTAGCGAGCGGACCGACTTTCGTCCGAGGAGCGCAGGTGTACGAGTAGTACATTGAGCACCGCAGGACGAAAATCGGTTCGCGCAGTAGGTTTGCATCAGTCTGCTAATCCAACTTACCTTTGAAGCGGCAGGACAATTCTAGGCTCCACAGATCGATCGAACCAATTTCGACTTCCACTTCCGCGCCGAACGGGAGATTGGGTAAGGAGGGTGTGCGGCAAACCAGCGGCAGACCGGACAAGCGCACCAGGCTTTCCCGCAGCACGCTGGCTTTGGCAACCTCGATATTTTCTTGCTGGAGATAACGTAAACACCAATAGCGCTCCAGCTTGCGCTGAATTTCACCGTAGGCATCGTAGGCGATTTCGAAATCGCGAATCGCAGCGCCGAGTTCGTCTGACGAACGAATGTACGGTGGCGGCGTGCCATTCACCCAGGCGATCAGTTGGCGCTGATTGACGAGGTCAACGTAACGGCGCAACGGCGAACTGGCCCAGGCGTAATAAGACACGCCGAGACCTTGATGCGCTGCGGGTTCCACGCTCATGCTGACCTTGCCGTTGCCCTGGGTGCGATAAATGGCGGCAATGTTCGCCTCGGCGAGACGCTGTCCCCACTCGGCATTGGCCTTGATCATCAGCTCGGAAACCACTTTATCGATCGGTGAACCGCGCAACCGCGGCACGATGCGCACATGCTCGTCGTCAATGTAGAAGTTGTAATCCAGCGGCGGCGGGCCCGCTTCCGCCTTGCCGCGCGCAGCTTCGAGTTTGTGGGCGATCCGCCACAGCGTTATAAGCTCCGGCTGGTAGGGATAGTCGCCGAGGCCGGCGTTAATATTGGCCTCGGTAAAATGCTCGTCCAGTTGATCGTGACGCAAATTATGCTTGATCGAGACCGATTCGAGGCGCGTTTTGGATTCGATCAAAGTGTAGTTGTTGCCCGCGAAGGTGAGATATAACGAAAGCGCCGGCGCCGTGCGCCCTGCGCCCAAAGTGAATTGCTCGATCACCGAATCCGGCAGCATGGTGATTTTTCTGCCGGGCATGTAGATTGTCGAGAGCCGTTGCCGCGCAATACGGTCTACCGTGTCGCCCTGCGCGATGCCAAGCGCGGGGGCGGCGATGTGGACGCCGATTTGAATGAGGCCCCCCGGAAGGTCAGTCACGGAAAACGCGTCGTCAATTTCTGTCGTCGATGCATCGTCGATGCTGAATGCTCTGACCGTCGCGAGCGGGAGTGTAGGCGCCGGCAACGCGATTTCCAGCGCCGGAAAGCCCGTTCCGTCGGGGAAATATTCGAACAAGAAACCGTTCAGGTAATAATCATGGGTCGAAGGAATGCCGCCCGCATGGGCGAGCACTTGCAGCGGCGTGTGTTTCGACGCCGTCGCAACAATGTCCAGCGCTTTGTATTCGAGCGAATTCTTGTCGGGTTTGTACAGCAAATCCTGCAGCATCGGCGTGAAGGCTGCAGGCATTTCGCCCTTTTGCAGCGCCTGCACATACTGCGCTTTCAACGTATCCTGCTGGCGTTTGCGCTCGGCGCCCGCCAGCGCGGCCTTCAGCGCATCTTGAGGCGCGGCCTTGTAACGGCCCTTGCCACGCTTGTAGAAATACATCGGCGCTCCGTGGAGCCGCGTTAAGACGGCAGCAGACTGAACCGGCGTCGGTACGTTGCCGTAGTAATCGCGGCCGAGATCGGCGAAGGCGAATTCATTCTCACCGCAGCATTCCCACAGGAAATCGACGTCGAGAGATTTCGCTTCTTTATCCACCAACTGAATGAATTCCGTGAGCGATGGCTGTTCGAAACGCAGCATCACCGCGGAGGATTTGATCTTCGAGCGTTTGCCGTGAGGCGCCTCGACTTGCAGCGAAGTATCATTATCGGCCAGAACGGCGCCGACTTTGAAGCCGCCGTCTTCTTCGTAAAAAACTTGGGTCACAAGGGACTAACGCGAGCGTAAACGAGTATTTTATCAAGGTACCGGGCAAAATCGCTCAAGCCGTGATCGCTGCCCCGAACAATAATATGCTCCGCGCCGGCATAACGCACGACGCCGTCGCGATAATCGAGAATTTCGTCACCGGTCGCGGTAATCAGCAAATAGCGGTCGAGTTGCTTAAGTGTAGGCACGAACAGCGCGCGCAGTTCTTCTAAGTGTTGTTCCGTCAGAATATATTCGTCGCCGGTGTAGAGATTTTGTTGCGGCCCTAAATAGGCGCGCAAACGTTCATGGGGATAGATGGCGGGATTGACGAGCACGGTGCGCACAGCATATTTTTCCGCCAGGAAAGTGCCGTAGAATCCGCCCAGGGAACTGCCGACGATCGTAATCGCGTCGCGATCGTGTTCCGGTATGATAGCTTCCAATGAGGCCATCGCTTTGGCGGGTCGATGGGGCAACACGGGGCAAAAAAATTGGTCGCCCCGCCCTATGGAGGCAAGAGCCCCTTTCAATAGGTTGGCCTTGAACGAGGCGGGCGAACTGTTGAAGCCGTGGAGGTAGAGCAACATTTCTTTGCGCAATATGACAGAAAAACCATTGTACCAACTGACGTTGCGGGAGGCGCTCGCAGGTTTAGGGGCCGGAAGATTTTCGGCCTTGGAATATGTCGCGGTTTTGCAAGATCGCATCACCGCGCGCGACGTCGACATCGAAGCGTGGGCACACTATGACCCAAGCCAAGCACTAGACGCAGCGCGGCGTTTCGGCATGCATGCCCGGGCAGCCACGCCCCGCTTGCCTCTTGGCGGCATACCCATTGCGATCAAGGACATCATCGACACGGCGGACATGCCGACGGAAATCGGCTCGCCGATTTACCGAGGCCGCGTGCCCGAGTGCGACTCTTTCGTGGTCGAGCGTCTGAAACAACTAGGCGCGTTCGTCATGGGGAAAACCGTGACGACGGAGTTCGCCTGGTCGTTGCCCGGAAAAACCCTCAATCCCCATAACAAAAACCATACGCCCGGCGGCTCGTCGAGCGGCTCGGCGGCGTCGGTGGCCGCTGGTTTCGTGCCGGCCGCGCTCGGCACCCAAACCATGGGATCGATCATTCGCCCTGCCGCGTTTTGTGGCGTGGTCGGCTACAAGCCGAGCTACGGTTTGATCTCGCGGCGCGGGATTCATCCGTTTGCGAATACGCTCGACCACGTCGGGGTATTCACCCGTAGCGTGCATGACGCGGGTTTTCTCGCCCACTTGCTGATGGGTTATGACGTCAATGACTTGAGCTGTATTGCGACCGGCGGCTTCGTTCCCGGCGCATTCTCCATTCCGAATTTAGGCAAATCGCCGCGTCTCGCCCTGGTGCGAACGCCGGCGTGGCCGCTCGCGGACGAGACGCAGAAAAGTTGTCTCTACGAAAACGCCGACACCTTGCGGCGCGCGGGCGCGATAGTCGATGAAGTGGCGTTGCCGCCGCTATTCGACGAAGCCCTGCCCGCTGCGCAAACCATCATGCGCTCGGAAGCGGCGCTGGTTTTTACCCCGCTGCGCGACAAACATCCGGACAAGGTCAGCTCCAATATCGACGACGTGGTGAAAACCGGCCAGGCGTTCAGCGCCAACGATTATCTCAAGGCGTTGGCACTGCGCGCGACGTTGCGCGTGACCTTGAGTCAAATGTTGCGCGACTACGACGCGTTAATCACGCCCCCCGCGACCGGCGAAGCACCAGCCGGCTTGAGCACGACAGGCAATCCGGCGTTCTGCGCGATTTGGAGTTTGCTCGGCGTGCCGGCAATCACCATTCCTGTTAAAACTGGGCCGAACGGATTGCCGTTGGGGTTGCAGATTGTGGGGAATTATTTGGGTGACCAAGATTTACTTCGTGTTGCCACTTGGTCTGAGAGAAATCTTTGAGTTGTCGTCCCCGCGAACGCGGGGACCCTTTTGTTTCTAAGTACGACACTGGATTCCCGCG
>JALYOK010000343.1 GCA_030856925.1 Pseudomonadota bacterium | reverse complement strand
CGCGCTCATCCTTGTTTGGGCGTTGATCGCGCTTACGTTCATCGACGCCGATACCCAACTCCTTCCTGACGGCATCACGCTTCCGCTAATTTGGCTCGGTTTAATTGTCAACATGGATGACACCTTTACCGACCTGCGCTCCGCCGTACTTGGCGCCATATTCGGCTATCTTGCGCTGTGGTCCGTCTATTGGGCGTTCAAATTGTTGACGAAAAAAGAAGGTATGGGATACGGTGACTTTAAGCTCCTGGCGGCGTTAGGCGCGTGGCTTGGATGGCAAATGCTGCCGTTGGTGATCCTATTGTCCTCCGTGGTCGGGGCGGTCGTCGGAATCGCGCTGATTGTCCTCGCTCGCATGGGCCGCAACATCCCGCTACCCTTCGGCCCTTACCTGGCCATGGCAGGATTAATCGCCTTACTTTGGGGCCGGCCCATCATGGACAGCTACCTACAAGGGTTTCAGTAGTGCCCTACACGGTGGGCCTCACCGGGGGAATAGGTAGCGGTAAAAGCACGATAGCGCAGTTATTGCAAGGCTTCGGTGCGGATATTATCGATACCGACGCCATAGCGCATTCGCTAACCGGCCCAACGGGCCGGGGCATGCCCGCGATCCAATTCCAGTTCGGTGTCGACTTTGTTAGCTCCGACGGGAGCCTCAATCGAACCGCGATGCGGCGGCGGATATTCACCGACGCCGACGCTAAACGCAAGTTAGAAGCGATCTTGCATCCCATGATCCGCTCCGAGGTAGATGTCGGACTCAGTCGATCGGTAGCGGCTTACGTCGTTTTGGTCATTCCGTTGTTGATCGAATCGAGGGATTATCTCGACCGCGTAGAGCGCGTGCTCGTCGTCGACTGCACCGAACAACAGCAGGTTTGCCGGACGGTGTCACGCAGCAAACTGAGCGAAGCGGAAGTGAGAGATATTATGGCCGCGCAGGCAGATCGAAATGAACGGTTACGGTATGCCGACGATATCATTTTGAACAATGGCGAGTTCGCGCAGTTGCCGTCGGCGGTGGCGGTTCTGGATCAACGCTTTCGATCATTCGCTGGTCGAGTAAATGAACAAACTGCACTGTCGCAAGAATTTCGATAAGTTTTCAGTAATCGCCATTGTAAAATCGGCGTGAACCAGTCAAAATTTCAATTTTAACCGTAGGTTAATTGTGATCACCTACGACTATCCGCTTAACGAAAAAATCCGCACCCTGCTGCGCCTGGAAGACCTGTACGAAAAAGTACGGTATTTTTGCGGAAAACAGGATCGTCGGGATCACCACACCGCGTTGGTGACCTTGTTCGAGATATTGGACGCGGCCACGCGGACTGACTTGAAGTCCGAACTCCTTCAGGAAATGGAGCGCCAAAAACAAGCATTGGAGATCCTGCGTAACCACCCGAACGTCGACCTACAGCGACTCGACTTGGTGCTGCGTGATATCGAGCGCACCTCCGCAAGTCTGTTAGCGGGCACCGGAAAGTTTGGTCAACATCTTCGTGAAAATGAATGGCTCATGGGCATCAAGCAACGAGCCAGCATTCCCGGGGGCGCCTGCGAATTTGACTTACCTTCCTATCACTATTGGCTCAACCAAGATGTCGAAGTCCGGCAGAAAGACCTAGGCGTATGGTTCCAGCCCATCGCTGCCGTCAGCGACGGCGCGCGCATCGTCCTGAAACTGCTACGGGAAAGCGCCAAACAACGCTCCGCTATCGCCTATCAAGGCATTTACCAGCAAGTTCCGGCCGGCAGGGTTGCGCAGATGATAAGGATAACGATGGCATCCGAATTCCACTGTGTGCCCGAGATAAGCGCGAATAAATACGCCTTGAATATAAGATTTATTTCCGTGGGGACGGGAAGTCGGCCCCATTTATATGAACAGGATGTTGAATTTCAGGTCAGCTTTTGTAATCTATAGCACCGTCTGTGAGTACACCGCCCAATGAGTCATGCGCCACTTGTAATTTGTCCCCAATGCGGTAAAAGCTCGGTTTTTTCGTCAGGCAATCCGAGCCGTCCGTTCTGCTCGCAGCGATGTAAATTGATCGATTTGGGCGCTTGGGCGAACGAGAGCTACCGTGTGCCCAGTGGAGAAAAACCCGAGCCGGGCGAAAATAAGCTGATTCCTGAACCTGAATAGCGTTAGGCGTTCGGATATTCGATTCTCGTTTAGATACTTACGAATTGGGCCCTGCGAAAAACAAGTAAAAGTTGTTATCTGGCCCCAGCAAACGCCCTCGTCCTTGACCGCAATGAAGCTTCACGTTAATGTAATTGATTCTGCTAGAACAAAATTTCACCAAAATGCAGCTTTCCGGTGCTGAAATAACAATCCGTTGTCTCCAGGAAGAAGGCATTGAGTACGTCTTCGGTTATCCCGGGGGCGCGGTGCTGTACATATACGACGAGCTATTCAAGCAAGACAAAGTCAAGCATATACTGGTGCGCCATGAGCAAGCCGCAGTGCACGCAGCCGACGGCTATTCACGCGCCACCGGCCGCGTGGGCGTGGCCCTCGTCACCAGCGGTCCGGGTGTCACCAATGCCGTCACCGGCATCGCCACCGCCTTCATGGACTCCGTGCCCATGGTCATTATCAGTGGCCAGGTGCCGACCCATGCCATCGGTCTGGATGCCTTTCAAGAGGTAGATGCCGTCGGTATAACTCGCCCCTGCGTCAAGCACAATTTTTTGGTCAAAGACGTTAAACAATTGGCCACAACGATCAAGAAAGCTTTTTACATCGCCGCCACCGGGCGGCCGGGACCGGTTCTTGTGGACATTCCCAAGGATGTCAGCATGCACCTATGCGAATACGATTACCCAAAGTCCGTCAGCATGCGTTCCTATTCACCGGTCAACAAAGGGCATAGCGGGCAAATCAAGAAAGCTATGCAGATGCTTCTGGGCGCCAAACGCCCGATGATCTACACGGGCGGCGGCGTGGTGCTAGGCGACGCCTCCTCGCAGTTGACCCAATTGGTGCGAATGTTAGGCTACCCCTGCACCAACACGCTGATGGGCCTCGGCGGCTACCCGTCACCGGATCCGCAGTTCCTCGGCATGCTCGGAATGCACGGCACTTACGAAGCCAACATGGCTATGCAGCACTCCGACGTGCTGGTGGCAGTGGGCGCCCGTTTCGACGATCGAGTCATCGGTAACCCCCAACACTTCCACGTTGAGGGCCGGCATATCATCCACATCGATATCGACCCGTCGTCGATATCAAAGCGGGTCAAGGTCGACGTACCCATCGTCGGGAATATCAAGGACGTACTTGACGAGCTTATCAAACAGCTCAACGCTAGCAATGACAAAGCCGACAGCTCCGCGCTCAAAGCTTGGTGGGCCCAAATCGAATTGTGGCGCTCGCGCGATTGCCTTAAGTACGACCGTGCGGCGACCCTTATCAAGCCGCAAATGGTCGTTGACAAGCTATACGAAGTCACCAACGGCGATGCCATCGTCACCTCCGACGTGGGCCAGCATCAAATGTGGGCAGCGCAGTTTTATCGCTTCAACAAGCCTCGCCGCTGGCTGAACTCCGGTGGACTTGGCACAATGGGGGTGGGTTTGCCTTACGCCATGGGCGCGAAATTTGCGTTTCCCGATGCCGATGTCGCCTGTATCACCGGCGAGGGGAGCATTCAGATGAACATCCAAGAGCTTTCTACCTGCAAGCAGTATCATCTGCCGGTGAAAATTGTAAACCTCAACAACCGCTACCTCGGCATGGTGCGGCAGTGGCAGGAATTTATGCATGGCAACCGCCGCTCGGAATCCTACATGGACGCGCTGCCGGATTTCGTCAAGCTTGCCGAAAGTTACGGCCATGTCGGCATGTACATCGATAAGCCGCGCGACGTGGAAGGCGCGTTGCGCGAGGCGTTCGGGCTCAAGGATCGCCTGGTGTTCATGGACTTTATCACCGATCAATCGGAAAACGTTTACCCCATGGTCATGGGCGGCAAGGGTCTTACGGAGATGATCCTTTCCTCCGAAGACTTATAGTTGTTAAAGAACAGGCCTTATTAACGCAACGCTATGCGCCATATATTGTCGTTATTATTGGAAAACGAAGCCGGCGCCTTGTCGCGCGTCGCGGGATTGTTTTCCGCCCGCGGCTACAACATCGAATCGCTGACCGTCGCGCCCACCGAAGACGCCACGCTGTCGCGCATGACCATCGTAACCAGCGGTTCGGACGAGGTCATCGAACAGATCACCAAGCAAGTCAACAAGTTGATCGATGTGGTCAAAGTGTTCGACCTGAACGAAGGGCGCCACATCGAGCGCGAGTTGATGCTGATCAAGCTCCGCGCCGAAGGTAAGGATCGCGAAGAAATCAAACGCACCGCCGACGTTTTCCGTGGCCGCGTCATCGACGTCACGGAAAAAACCTATACCATCGAGCTAACCGGAACCGGTGAAAAACTCGATGCGTTTTTAGAAGCCATCAACCGTGAACTCATCCTTGAGACCGTGCGCACCGGTGCGTGTGGTGTCGGGCGGGGCGAGTGGGTGATGAAGGTGTAGAGGCTAGCCTCTAGCCTCTAGCCCCTCGCCCCTATCTCTCTTTTTAAGGAAACACATGAAAGTCTATTACGACAAAGACGCCGATCTATCCTTGATTAAAGGCAGGAAAGTCACCATTATCGGTTACGGTTCCCAGGGCCATGCCCATGCGTTGAACTTGCACGAATCCGGCGTGAAGGTCACCGTCGGTTTACGCAAAGGCGGGGCGAGCTGGGACAAGGCCAAGAAAGCCGGCCTCAAGGTCGCAGAAGTGGATGAGGCGGTAAAAGGCGCCGACTTCGTCATGATGCTTCTGCCCGACGAAAATATCGCCACGGTTTACAAGAATGACGTCGAGCCTAACATCAAGAAAGGTGCGGCTTTGGCGTTCGCCCACGGTTTTAATATTCACTATGGCCAAGTTACGCCGCGTGACGACATCGATGTCGTTATGATCGCGCCGAAAGCGCCTGGCCACACGGTTCGCTCGACCTATACGCAAGGAGGCGGCACGCCGTGTTTGATCGCCATTCATCAGAACGTCACCAAAAAAGCGCGCGACATGGCGTTGTCGTACGCTGCCGCTATCGGGGGCGCTCGCGCCGGGGTGATCGAAACTAGCTTCAAGGAAGAAACCGAAACGGATCTCTTTGGTGAACAAGCCGTTTTATGCGGCGGTTGCGTTGAACTCATCAAAGCAGGTTACGAAACCCTCGTCGAAGCCGGCTATGCGCCTGAAATGGCCTATTTCGAATGCTTGCACGAACTCAAACTCATCGTCGATCTGATATACGAAGGCGGTATCGCCAACATGAATTACTCGATTTCCAATAACGCAGAGTACGGCGAATACACGACGGGCCCGAAAATCATCAATGAGGCGAGCCGCGAAGCCATGCGCAAAGCACTGCGCGACATACAGACCGGCGAATATGCCAAGAACTTCATCTTAGAGAATAGAGCCGGCGCACCGTCGCTTCTCTCCAACCGCAATCTCACCAAAGCCCACTCGATCGAAATCGTCGGTGAAAAATTGCGCGAGATGATGCCCTGGATCAAGCGCAACAAATTGGTGGATCAGTCTAAGAACTAGGAAGTCGTGAAGGTTAAAGAGGGAAAGGTGAATCGTAAATACGAAAACCTCATTTTTTAACCTTCACTTTTCATCCTTCATCCCTCCCTTTCCCATCACCTTTCACGCTTCATAAATGCCGTACCCCCACCCAATGATCGCCCGCGAAGGGTGGCCC
>JALYOK010000314.1 GCA_030856925.1 Pseudomonadota bacterium | reverse complement strand
GTATAAAGTGGGTCAAGAGTGGTGCTTCGACATCGAAGTGGTTAAAGCCGACCGCCCTGCGGACTTCTCAGGTCAGACCTACTTTGGTGCAAGCTGGACCGCGACCCATCCCGAAGGGCAAAAAGCCTTCGGTCATGTGTCCGGTCGCGACCCCATTACGGGTGTTGCGAAGTGGGACGTTCACTACAAGTATCCGCCGCTTGCCAGCTTGCTGTCGACCGGTGGTAACCTCGTGTTCGTTCCGGGCGCCGATGGCATGTTCGACGCCCTCGATGCGAATACCGGCGCGAAACTTTGGACTCACAACAATGGTCTCGGACATCATGGCGGCGTTATCTCCTATGCTGTGAACGGCAAGCAATACATCGCTGTCGTCACCGGTTGGGGCAGCCATGTTTCCGGCAACTACGCAGCCTTGTTCGGTGAGCCCTTCACCAGCATGCCGTCCGATGGTGGTAATTTGATCGTGTTTGCCTTGCCGTAAACCAACGCAATTGTTCCTGCGTTAAAAGGGCGGGGGAGAAATCCCTCGCCCTTTTTCATGTAACCACCGTTGAAGAGATGATACTTATGGCTACCATGCCCTTTAAGAAGATTGTCGTATCGATCGCGCTCGCGGTCGGTGTAGGTATCGGAAATCAAGGCGTTGGGGCCGAAGCCCCGCCGCCGCAGACATTGACACCGGATGAAGCGTTTGACGCAGCGAAGAAAGAGTTCGGTATCGACGTGAAAACGGTATTTTCCACTCGGTGCGCCGCTTGTCATTTGGGCCAAGGCATGCAACGAGGTGATGGTCCCATGCTGGCCGGAACCAGCCTAGACTTCGCGAAGGTAATCGAGCGCATTGTCAAAGGAAAAACGCCCATGCCGGGTTTCGGCGGCACTCTGACAGATGAACAACTGATGGGGCTGGCGCGTTACATTGTGAGCTTGAAACCGCCTACTCAATAGCGTTTCATTCAGAATTCTACGGGCGTCCGGCAGGTAGAATTCTTTTCCGTACAATCGATCAAATCATCTCGTATCGTTCATTGCGCGCGCGATAACTCGACTTCCATGTGCAGTCCCTCGTAATAAGCTTTTCCCTTGAGCTTCCCCTGATCGCCGCTTAGCTTAAGCTCCACGCGCATCACACGGCCGTCGGCGCCCACTGTTTGAAACTCGAGTTGCTTTTCTGAGCTTTTGATTTTACTGATTGGAGCCGGATCCGAGCCAAACGAGGGAATGGCGGTAAGGGAAAATTGTCCGCCGATCTCACTTACATTGAGGATCGCTTTGCCGCTGGTCATGCCCGAGAGCCAGGTTCCGTTCCACGTCCTAATATACCGGGAATCAAGTTCGGAGGCGGCGCCGTCCTGCGTGAAACCGATCAAGGAAACGGCCAATACGCTTGCGCATAATATACTTTTAATACAATAGGTAAACATATGAATATATTAAATAATAAAGATTGTTATATAGTTTACTTTAAATAGTTTACGTGATGGGAACCATCGTTCACGGCTGATATCGCCGCCGAGAAAATTCCGATTGACATTTTTATTGAGAATCATTATCATATGCATTCATGAAGGTTTTATGTTGCTTTAACGCATCGCCCGGAGAATAGTTGATATGTACGTTTGCATCTGCAATCAGGTCACCGACCGAGAGATTCGCGAGGCTGTTTACGGTGGCGCTCGCTGTCTTCGTGACATTCAACAGGAACTCGGCGTCGCGAATCAGTGCGGTAAGTGCGGTCAAATGGCAAAATGCATACTCAAGGAAAGCCTGGCGGAGTGCGACAGTCAGTTTACTCTGCAAGCGGCTTAAGCGTTTTTTTAACAACGCCTAGATCCCTACTGGACTGGGTCCGCCTTGTTCCCGTTATAATGCGCCTCGCAGCCTAGGTTCCCTATCTTCGGAGGGTTTATGCAGGGCGATAAGCTAGTCATTCAGTACCTCAACAAAGTTCTCAGCAACGAATTAACCGCAGTCAATCAGTATTTTCTTCATGCCAGGATGTTCAAAAACTGGGGATTTCACAAACTCAACGAATACGAGTACAAAGAATCCATCGATGAGATGAAGCACGCCGATAAACTAATCGAACGCACTCTTTTTCTCGAAGGTCTGCCCAATCTGCAGGAGTTGAATAAGATCCTGATCGGCGAAAATCCGTTGGAGATGCTTAAATGCGACCTCCAGTTGGAACAGATCGGCCACCCCGTTCTAAAAGAAGCGATCGCCCATTGTGAAAAGTGCGGCGACTATGTCAGCCGCGAGTTGTTTGAACACATCCTCGAAGGCGAGGAAGAACATATCGATTGGCTGGAGACTCAACTTGGTTTGATCGAGAAGGTCGGACTGGAGAATTACCTGCAATCGCAGATGTAAGATGTTTTGTTCGTAGCCATACGTATGCGCAACGATCGCGCCACAAGGCCGTATCGATGCGGTTCTTGCGACGAGCATTGCCAGCGGCCAAGCTGGGTGCGGCCCGCGGCAAGGTCGTTGTTGTGTTAGTCCCTTCGTCTGCTATTTCACATTCAGTCGACCGGCGGATTTCTGCTCTCAAAAAAGGCCTTCGCGCGCCGTTTTCGCCTTGACTGGCGCTAGCGAAATCATGTGCTCCTGATAGATAAATCGAAGCGGAGAAAATAGTCGGCGCTTGCTGCTTTCGAGTTCGGGCATGAGCGTTTTTCGTGACCCCGAAAAGGACCGTCACGGCTAAACAGTTTCTGCCAGAATTTCTCCTTGTCGGCGGCCCGAAGTTGAGGCGATAATTCCTTTCTCATCGCCATCGCCAACCGACTCCCAGCGCGCATGAAATTCTTCACTCCTAATCGATATTCTCACACCGCCATTTTCCTGCATTGGCTGATCGCGCTGATGATTGTCACGAATTTTGGGCTTGGTTTGACCATGGTCGAACTGGACTTGTCACCGCAGAAACTGAAGTTTTTCTCCTGGCACAAATGGATGGGCGTGACGATATTTCTGCTGGTCTGTTTGCGTCTGCTGTGGCGGCTCGGGCACCCCGCGCCGCCGCTGCCTGCCGGGATGCCGGCTTGGCAAGCGAAGGCGGCTCACGCGAGCCACGTTCTGCTCTATGTCTTGATGTTCGTGAT
>JALYOK010000291.1 GCA_030856925.1 Pseudomonadota bacterium | reverse complement strand
ATCCCGTACCGTTCTTGCCGAGCGCCAGCGAGCGCGCGTTGGGGCCGTCGTCGGCGTACACGCTGATGGAAAATCCCGGCGGCAGCTTGATCTGATCCAGAGGCAACGCCGCCTCAGCCGATGCGGGCAACAAGCTCAACATGAACACACTACTGAACAGAAATTTCATCGGGAACCTCGTTTGAGAACCTTGTGGGGTGGCGCGGGACGGCCTATTGTTGGCGCAGACAAACCTGCGGGCGACCGATCGATCAGCGCCGGACCGATGAAGCCGCGCACATTGATGCTGACGAACTCACGTCTGCGGCGTAGGTTGGCGGTCCTGCAAGATGTCCTCGACTCGCAGGCCTATCCATTTCTTGATTTTCGGGTGCGTCAAAATATAAAACTTATTTTCCTCGATTGCGGCGAACACGATCTCCGCCACCATCGGCGCCGTCACTTTACCAGACTGAATGGCGTGTCGCGCCGATTGTTCCAATTTGATATCGTCGGCGGCCTTTTGTTCCACGCTGTTTTGCAAATCTTCGGGCCGATTGCGCGCGGAATCCCAAATTGCCGTGTTTACCCATGCTGGGCAAAGCACCGAAACATCGATGTTCGCGCCGCGCCGTTTTAGATCGTGATAGAGCGTTTCCGACAAGGTCACAACGCCGTGTTTCGCTACGTTATAGGCCACCATGCCTTCCGTCGAGAGCATGCCTGCCACCGAAGAAGTATTGACGATATGGCAGGGCGAATTCTGTTTCAGCATAATGGGCGTGAACACACGCACCCCGTGGATCACGCCCCACAGATCGACACCCAGCACCCATTCCCAATCGGAAACGGTCGTCTCCCAGGTAGTCTTACTGAGCGCGACACCGGCGTTATTGAATAACAGATGCACTGCGCCAAACCGCTCGATAGTTTTCTCGGCGAGTTGCTCCACGTCTTTGGCGATAGCAACGTTGCTGCGCACCGCCAGCACGTCGACGCCTTGATCGGCAAATTCCAGTTCCGCTTTTTTTAGCGCGCGCTCCTCGATATCAGAGAGCACCAGCTTCATGCCTTTACCCGCCGCGAGACGTGCAATCTCCAGGCCCAATCCGCTGGCGCCGCCGGTGATGACGGCGACTTTATTTTGAAAATCTTTCATGTTGCTTCCTAAGGAACCTCTGATTAAGTCCATCGCGGCTCGCGTTGGGCCCTGAAGGGGTCGATCGCAAGGCGCCGCCGCGAAGCCAAGGGTGGTTCCCTTGGCGAGCGGCGCAACGCAGCGAGCGGCCCCTTCAGGACCCAACCCGCATGGGCTGGGGTTTGCCGGGCGGCAGGCTTTGTTGCGACTCGCTTATGTGGAATAACCACACCGGGATCAAAGCGTCGCGCCTGCCACCCGGCAAACTCCAGCGCGACCGCGATGGACTTGATCAGAGGTTCCCTAAGGGCGGCGCGGTGATTACCGCCCGCTGAGACTAAGGGGTTTGCACAACGTCGCGCAAGTTGAACTGCCGCGTGCTTTGCAGCACCAAGGCATAGGACACGTTCTCAAAAATCCGGAACAAGAAAATGAGTCCGACCCGTTCGTTCGGCAGCTTAACTTTTTTGCGCGACTCCAATGCCGAGTCCACCCACAGGCCGTCGCGATAGGCGGCCAGCACGTGGCCCACTTCCATGCCGTCCTTTTTGCCGCGATTGATGGTGATGATGGAGTTTTGCGCCACTTCATTGACGGAATTGTAAGCCGAGACGATGCGCGCCTTGATTAACCTGTCCGGTGCGTGGGGAACGTAAGCGGTGAAGGGTTCTTGTTCCGCGCTGATGAGCCGATCGCCGCGGTAGATCTCGAATTTGGAACGCACGATATCCACGGTGGCGGGATTGCCGAAGCGCTTCACGTAGGCGTCGCCCACATACACCGCTTCATAGCCCAAGACGACACCCTCGTTCTCGGGGTCCCGCAACAGTCTGCCGGGGCGGTAAATATGCCAATCGCGGCCTTTGCTGCTGTCCAGGCCTTCGATATAGGCAATGCTTCCCTTGCCGACGATCACCCGATTGTCTTCCGAGGCGACCACGGCAGGCGCTGTTTGCAATGCCCCTTCCTGGATGAACAACGGTTTGGACAGGAATGGTTCGATGTCCGATGCGCGGATGCTGGGAATCGGGCCTGCTTCTAACGCTTCGGCGCGTACCCGTGGGCCATATTTTTCGGCGCCGTCCGCGCCGCCATTGGCCACTTCTACGCCGTCGCGCAGCAATCGCAGGCGTGGGTTGATGCCGCTCTTATCTAACGCGATCACGTCGCCGGGATAAATCCAATGCGGATTTTTGATTTGATCACGGTTCAAGTTCCAGATTTCCGGCCACCGCCAAGGGCTTTCGAGGAATTGTCCGGAGATGTCCCAAAGGGTATCGCCGCGCCTGACAATGTAGGTGTCGGGGGCATTTTCCTTAAGCTGCAATTCGTCCGCTTTTATGGGCAGCGCGAACATACAGGCGAGGAGGACAAGGGATATAATACGGCTCATAGTCAGTCCTAGAAATAGGTCAGGCAACAACCCTAAAGTGATTTACTAGATTGTGCACATAGTTTATTAAATTAGCAAGATTTTATGGCAATTCTGAACATTCTGAAATACCCGGATTTCCGGTTGCACACGGTGGCGAAAGCCGTTGCCCAGGTCGACGATGGCGCGCGCAAGCTAATCGCCGATATGGCGGAAACCATGTATGCTGCGCCCGGCATCGGTTTGGCGGCAACGCAAGTGGACGTCCATCGCCAGATCATCGTGATCGATGTCAGCGACGAACGGAACGAACTCAACGTCTTCATTAACCCGCGCTTGACGCGTGCCGAAGGCGTTGCCGACCGCGAGGAGGGCTGCTTGTCGCTGCCCGGCATCTTCGATACGGTCAGCCGCGCCGCCAAGATCACGGTTGAAGCGCTGGATCGCGAAGGAAAGCCGTTCACGTTGGACGCGGATGACCTTCTGGCGGTGTGCATTCAGCACGAAATGGATCATTTACAGGGCAAGGTGTTCGTGGAATATCTGTCGTCCTTGAAGCAGACCCGGATCCGCCACAAGCTGAGGAAGGCCCAACGCAAAGCCGCTTAGGTTTGTTGAAAAACTACTGCGGTGTCCGTCTGCGTCGTTGCGCGGTGCTCGGAATCCTCATGTACCCCTGGTACATTCCGGTTCCTGCGCGCCGTGCGCCTCGCATACGGACATCCTCGCTACGTTTTTGAACAAACCAAAAGCCGATGCTCTACGAGGCGCATGGTTACGGGGTGGCCTCGGGCCATTGCCTCCTGGCAATGCGTGGCTTGAACGCCGCGCTGGTATTGGCTCTCTTGGCAACCTTGTTTTGAACGGTCCCTGAAATGCGTCTAGTCTTTGCCGGCACGCCGGAGTTCGCCATCCCATCCCTTGCGGCGCTGATCGCGGCGAATCACGATGTGGTAATGGCGCTCACTCGGCCCGACCGGCCCGCCGGCCGCGGCATGCGCGAGACACCGAGCCCAGTGAAACGGTTGGCTCAGGAGCACGGCATCGAGGTGTTCCAGCCTTCTACTCTCAAGACTGGCGACGCGCAGCGCAAAATTGCCGAGGTAGAGGCGGACGTCATGGTTGTTGCGGCGTACGGATCGATCTTGTCCCAAGGGATTCTCGACCTCCCGCGTCTGGGTTGCATAAACGTGCACGCCTCGCTGCTGCCGCGTTGGCGCGGCGCAGCGCCCATCCATCGCGCGATCTTGGCGGGCGATCGGGAGACCGGCATCACCATCATGAAAATGACGGCGGGGCTTGATACCGGCCCGATGCTATCGCGCGGCGTGTTACGGCTAGCGGACGACGATACCGCCGGTACGTTGCATGACAAGCTCGCGAAACTCGGCGGCGAATTGATCGTCCACGCATTGCGAGGCTTGGAAACCGGCGCATTCACCGCAGCGGAACAACCGGCCGAAGGCGTCACCTACGCCGAGAAAATTACCAAGCAGGAGGCCGCTATCGTTTGGACCTTACCGGCGTCGGACATCGAGCGCCGGGTGCGTGCATTCAATCCTTATCCCGTCGCTCAGACCCAATGGCGAGGAGAAACCTTGCGCATCTGGAAAGCGGTCGCCGTGGCAAATGAGGTTCGCAAACCCGGACTCGTCAGTGCAGTCGAACAAGACCGGATTATCGTAAGTTGCGGCGAAGGCGCCATCGGATTATTGGAGCTGCAGCGAGCCGGCGGAAAGCGCCTGGCTGCGCGCGATTTTCTTCAAGGTGCAACCGTAGCAGTCGGTGAACGGTTAGGTAATTGATAACCGTGCTACTGCCCCCATTTACAAGACGAACGATACTGTTCGTAAAGTAAAGGAAACGTAATGTTAGGCAATTGGTTCAAGACCGGAATATTAATGGCGGGCATCGTCGCTTTGTTCGGCGTGGTGGGCGCGGCCTTGGGTGGCGCGAGCGGCATGATGATTGCGCTCTTGATCGCGGTCGCCATAAATTTCTACGCCTATTGGTTTTCCGACAAGATGGTCTTGCGCATGTACAACGCGCAGGAAGTCGATGAGGCGACTGGCGGCGGTTATTATCGGATGGTGAAAGAACTGGCGGCCAAGGCCGAGTTGCCGATGCCACGGGTTTACCTCATCAATGAAGACCATCCGAACGCCTTTGCGACGGGACGCAATCCAGAGCATGCTGCCGTCGCCGCCACCACCGGCATCATGCGCATTCTGTCGGAGCGGGAGTTGCGAGGTGTAATGGCCCACGAGCTGGCGCATGTGAAGAATCGCGATATTCTCACGTCGACAATTTCCGCTACGGTGGCGGGAGCGATTTCTTCTATCGCTCAATTCGGCATATTTTTCGGCGGCCGTCGCTCCGATGGGGAGGGACACGGCGGCGCCTTGAGCGGCATTTTGGTCATGATTCTGGCGCCGATCGCGGCGATGCTGATTCAGTTCGCGATTTCCCGCGCGCGCGAGTTCGAAGCGGACCGCGGCGGCGCCGAGATTTGCGGCGATCCGCGCGCGCTGGCGTCGGCCTTGGACAAGATTCACCGCTACGCCAAAGGTATTCCCCTGCCCGCCGCCGAAGCCCATCCCGAAACCGGCCAGATGATGATCATCAATCCCCTGTCCGGCGGCAATCTTGCCGGGCTATTCAGCACTCATCCCGACACCGGCGAGCGTATTGCCCGACTCGAGGCTATGGCGCCGGCTTGATTATCATCCAGCGGCTGGCCAGCGGCGCCGTCAACGAAGTGCTGGCCGGCCGTAATCTCGATCAAGTTCTACGAAAAATCTGGTCACAACAAGGCGCTTCTCTGACTCCCGGCGAGCGCGGCGCAATCCAAGATATCAGTTTCGGCTCGCTGCGCTGGTATGGTGAACTGAAAGCTATTCTCGCGCAGTTATTGGCGCGTCCGCTCACAGACGCAAAGATCGCGGCTTTGCTCGTGGTTGCCCTGTTTCAGTTGCTTCACACCAAAACTGCTAGCCACGCGGTGGTCGACCACGCCGTGCAGACGGTGGCGGCGCTGGGCAAGCCCCGGTTCAAGGGGCTGGTCAACGCGGTGCTGCGGAACTTTTTGCGTCACAGTGAAACGCTGATTGCTGCCATTCAGCAATATCCCGATGCGCGATATTCTTATCCCAATTGGTGGATCGTAAAAATTCAATCGCAATATCCGGCGCAGTGGGACGAGATCTTGACAGCCGGTAATCAGCATCCCCCCATGACTTTGCGGGTCAATCGCCGCAAAACCGATGTCGAAAGTTACTTGCAACGGCTCGCGGACCTAGGTATGGGAGCGCGTTCGTTGGATCACGCCGCTATCATTCTTACAGAGCCCGTTTCAATCGACCGCTTGCCGGGATTCGTCGACGGCCTGGTGTCGGTGCAAGATCATGCCGCCCAATACGCCGCGCCGTTATTGGATTTGGCGCCAGGCTTACGAGTGTTGGACTCGTGCGCCGCGCCCGGCGGCAAGACCGGACATATCCTCGAGATCGCCGATGTCGACTTGACCGCAATCGACAAAGACCCGGAGCGCATGAAGCAAGTAGCTGCAAATCTTGGCCGGCTGGGGCTTGCTGCGGCGATGAAGACCGCCGATGCCGGCAAGTTGCACGAATGGTGGGACGGCAGGCCGTTTGATCGCATCCTCTTTGATGCCCCATGTACGGCCTCCGGAGTGATCAAACGCCATCCGGACATCAAATGGCTGCGTCGGAACGTCGATGTTGCAAGATTCGCACAACAACAGGCGCAAATGTTGGCCGTTCTATGGCGGACCCTGACCCCAGGGGGCAAATTGTTGTACGCTACTTGCTCCATCTTCGCTGAAGAGAACCAGAGGCAGATCGCTGATTTTTGCCGCAACCATCCCGATGCCATGTTGCAACCCATTCCTGAAGGTAACGACCACGGCCTCCATCTGCTCCCC
>JALYOK010000260.1 GCA_030856925.1 Pseudomonadota bacterium | reverse complement strand
CGAGCGGCAGGCTCCAGCTTTCGTACTGCGCCGCCAGCACCAGGATCACCAGGATTAACGATAAAACCAGCACCGCCGCCAAGGTTGGGATTTTCGCGGTAGTGCCGGGGATCGCAGCATCACGGGTGAGCCGGTCTTGGTAAGACAACTCGGTCCACTCATAACTCATGCCGCGCGGCAATGCCGTCAGCAGTTTTTCTATTTCCCCCTCCGCCTCGCTGCTGGAGAAACCGGGGTTCGGCGCGCCGTTGATATCCGCCGACGGAAAGCCGTTGTAGCGCGTGACGCGGGTCGGCCCGAATGTGGGCTCCACCTTCATCAGCGCGCCGAGGGGCACCATTTCGCCTTTGTTGTTACGCGTCTTGATCTGGGTGATGGCTTGCGCGTCGGCGCGGAACGGCGCATCGGCCTGGACGATGACTTGATAGGTCTTGCCGAAGCGAGCGAAGTCGTTGACGTAGAGGGAACCTAAATTGATCTGCAAGGTGTCGTAGATATCATTGAGCTCAACCCCCATCTGCTTGGCCCGAGTCCGATCGACGTTGGCGAATAGTTGCGGTACGTTGATATCGTAAGTGGAGTAGGGCGTACCGATGCTCGACTTAGGATTGCCATATATCTGTCCCAAGGCGCCCCACACGGCGCCGAATAGCGCCTGCTCGCCCTGACCGCTGCGATCTTGCACTTGCAGCTTGAATCCGCCGGCGTTGCCGAGCCCTTCCACCGCCGGCGGCGGCACGACGAACATGCGCGCGCCTTGGATTTGTTGGATCGCGCCGTTCACTTGGCCAAGGATCGCGAATTTGCTTAAGCTCGGCGTGGTGCGTTTCTCGAACGGCGCGAGGCCGAAAAATACAATTCCCTCATTCGGCGCGGCCGAGAATCCCGCGATTGACAATCCCGGAAACGCCACAGAATCGACGATGCCCGGCACCTTGAGCGCAATGTCGCTCATCCGGCGAATCACCGCGTCGGTGCGATCCAGCGATGCACCGGCGGGAAGTTGGGCGATGCCGATCAAGTACTGTTTATCGGGCGCGGGAACGAAACCTGCGGGCACGCGCGTAAAGAGCAGCGCCGTGGCTGCAAGCAGCACCGCATACACGACCATGGCGATGGATTTGCGTCCCAGGAGGCCGGTGACACCGCGGCCGTAAGCGTTACTGCTGCGGCGGAAGAAGCGATTGAAGCCGCGGAAGAACCACCCGAATAGCGCGTCCATGATGCGCGTCAAACGGTCTTTGGGCGCGTCGTGGGGCCGCAACAAAATCGCCGACAAGGCGGGCGACAGGGTCAACGAGTTGAACGCCGAAATAATGGTGGAGATCGCAATGGTCACGGCGAACTGCTTGTAGAACTGGCCCGATAAACCTGGCACGAAAGCGAGCGGCACGAAAACTGCGCACAGCACCAGCGCAATGGCGATGATGGGGCCGCTGACCTCCTGCATTGCCTTGACGGTGGCAGCGTGAGGCGTGAGCCCGTTCTCGATATTTCGCTCGACATTCTCAACCACTACGATGGCGTCATCGACCACGATACCGATGGCGAGCACCAGGCCGAATAAGGTCAGCGTGTTGATGGAAAATCCCAACGCCAGCAACACCGCAAAGGTGCCGATGATCGAGACCGGCACCGCCAGCAAGGGAATGATGGACGCGCGCCAAGTCTGCAAAAAGATGATCACCACCAGCACCACCAGCAGCACAGCCTCGATCAATGTCGTGACGACTTTCTCGATCGAGGTCTGCACGAAACGGGTCGGATCGTAGACGATGCTGTACGCCACTCCCGGCGGGAAGTTGGGTTTCACCCGCTCCATCGTTTCGCGTACGTTGTTCGACAGCGCCAGGGCGTTGCTGCCCGGCGCCTGGAAGATTACGATCGCGGCCGCTTCCTTATTGTTGAGCAAGCTGCGTAGCGCGTAAGTGTTGGCGCTCATCTCCACGCGGCCCACATCTTTAATGCGGACCAGTGCGCCGCTGGCTGGGTCCGCGCGCACGATGACATCGGCAAATTCTTCTTCGGTGCTCAAACGTCCCTTGGTGTTTATGGGGAGTTGAAAATCCGTGTTCTTGGGCGTGGGCGGCGCCCCGACCATGCCGGCCGCGACTTGGGCGTTCTGTTCGCGGATCGCACTGACTACTTCGCTGGCGGTCATGTTGCGGGCGGCGAGTTCGTGCGGATTCAGCCAGATGCGCATGGCGTAGTCGCCAGCGCCGAACAACAACACGGTGCCCATGCCGGGGATGCGCAATAACTGGTCACGAATTTGCAATTGGCCGTAGTTACGCAGGTACAGCGCGTCGCGGCTGTTATCAGGGCTCACCAAGTGAACCACCATAGTGAGGTTGGGCGATTGTTTTTCCGTGGTCACGCCGATCTGCCGAACGATGTCCGGCAATCGCGGTAAGGCGCGATTGATGCGGTTTTGCACCGCCGTCTCGGCCGCTTCCGGGTTGGTGCCGATTTTGAACGTCACCGTCAAGGTCATCACGCCGTCGGCGGTGCCCTGACTTTCGAAATAGAGCAAATTATCGATGCCGTTGATCTGTTCCTCAAGCGGCGTGGCAACCGTCTCGGAGATCACGCGCGGGTTGGCGCCGGGGAACTGGGCACGCACCACGATCTGCGGCGGCGCCACTTCCGGATACTCCGAAACCGGCAACTGGAATATCGACATGCCGCCGATTAGAAAAATGAAGATGGACAACACCGCCGCAAAGCGCGGCCGGTCGATAAAAAACCGGGAGATGTCCATTGTTACCCTAGCTTTTCTCAGCGGGTTTGACTTCTTCTTTCCGCGCCGGCGGGGGTGGCGCGGCGACCACCGGCATGCCTTTTTCGTCGACCTTCATCACCTGCGGCGTGACCGGCGCCCCGGGGAAGGCGCGTTGCAAGCCCTCGATGATGATGTTCTCACTGGCTTTGACACCGGTCACGACGCGCATGCCATCTAGCAACGCTGCGGGCTTGACCTCGCGTGGCTCGACAATATTGTTCGCGCCGACCACCATTACAATTTTGCGCGTCTGGTCGGTGGTGATGGCGCGGTCTGGCACCAGCGTGGCCTCGTAGGAACCGCTGCCGATGAGCTTTATCCGCGCCGACAGTCCCGGCGTAAATTGTGCATCGGCATTATCGAACACCGCGCGGGCACGCATGCTGCCGGTCGCCGGGTTCAACCGGTTATCGACAAAGTCCATGCTGCCGTGGTGCGGATAACCTTCCTCATCGGCCAGACCCATTAACACCGGATTTGCCGTTTCCCGTGAGGAAGGCCGAGATCCTTCACGCGGGCGGCGTGGACATATTTCAGGTAGGTTGCTTCGCTGGCGTCGAAGTAGGCGTAGACGCGATCCATCGACACGATGGTCGTCAACACCGGTTCACCGGCGTTGACGAGATTGCCGGGCGTCACGGCGGCGCGGGAAATGCGGCCGTCGATGGGCGAGGTGATGCGGGTGAAGCTCAGGTTCAGTCGCGCACTGTTCAACTCGGCTTGCGCCGCTTGAATGGAGGTCTCTCCATTGCGCACTCCGGCGCGGAGTTGATCGACTTCTTGCAGCGAAATGGCTTGCATGGGCAGCAATTTTTCCGCGCGCCCCAAATCGCTTTTGGCGAGCCCCCACTGGGTACGGGCGGCGGCGATCCGCGCCTCGACCCGGGCCGCTTCCATGGCGAATGGCCGCGGGTCGATGGTGAACAGGACTTCACCTTTCTTTACCTTCTGACCTTCGCGGAAATGGACTTTGTCCAGCGTGCCGGCGACCCGCGCGCGGATATCAACTGATTCGACCGCCTCGAGC
>JALYOK010000218.1 GCA_030856925.1 Pseudomonadota bacterium | reverse complement strand
AAATTACGCGGTCGTCCTCGCTCCATGGTGTGCTCCAATTAGGAACCTCTGATTAAGTCCCTCGCGACCGCGAGGACTTAATCAGAGGTTCCTTAACTTGACTATTATTGTACCGATCAGTATAATCTTACCAACCGGTACATATATCGGGATTATCCCACCATTTCCCGGCCGCCGCAATGCGCCGGCCGTCATAGGAGAAGCATCATGGCAAGACTTGCAAAAAAGACAGCGCTCATCACGGGCGGGACTACAGGCATCGGATTAGCCACCGCAAAATTGTTCCTCAGCGAGGGCGCCCGAGTGGCGATTACGGGTCAGGATTCACAGCGCGTCAAGGAAGCCGGCGCGCAGTTGGGTCATGGCGTGATCGCGATTCGTGCAAACGCGGCGTCAGCCTCGGACATGGCGGACGTGGCAGCCCGAATCAAAGATGAATTCGGCGCGCTCGACATCTTGTTCGTCAATGCCGGCGTAGCCAAGCCCAAGCCGTTCGCCGAAGTCACCGAGGAACACATTGCCGAACACTTGGATGTAAATGTGCGCGGCGTCATTTGGTCAGTCCAGAAGCTGTTGCCGCTGCTTCGCCGCCCCGCCAGCGTGATTCTTACCTCCACGACGTTGACCGAGCAGGCTGCCGCCGGAATGAGTATTTATGCTGCGAGCAAGGCGGCGGTGTCGTCGCTTGGGCGATCGTTGGCGGCCGAATTGATCGGTCAAGGCATCCGAGTGAATGTGATCAGCCCGGGACCGATAGAAACTCCGATCTACGGCAAAATGGACTTGCCCGAGGAGACGGTCAAACAGATTGCGGCACAGGTCCTGGCAAAGGTGCCCATGGGTCGATTCGGTCACGTTGATGAAGTCGCCAAGGCCGTCTTGTTCCTCGCCAGCGAAGACTCGTCGTACGTCCTGGGTGGAAATCTGCTGGTCGACGGCGGCATGGCCAATCTTTGATTCCAAGGCACGCGCGTCCACCCCGTGCGACCGGACGCGTGTGATTTTGTTATACACATCTAAAAACGTAAATGCAGATGATCACAGTCGAGGGTTACTATGAAAATGGATAGGTACGGAACGTCGGCGGGATTCAGATTAGTTTGGTGTTTCACCCGAGAAAGGCCCGTATCATGACCCATGAAGCGTTGATGCACTTAGTCGCCAGTTTATTCTCGATCGTCGCGTCCTTGACGGGCCAATCTTTAGCGTCGGAGTCCCTGCCCGAGGTACGCCAGGTTCCCCATGCGGAAATCGAAGCTATGGCCTGCCAACGGGCATGCCGGGTTCGCGCGATTTACCTTCCGCACCGGGGCATATATCTGGACGACAACTTGGACATCGAACACAATGAATTCGATCGCTCGATTTTGTTGCACGAGTTGGTCCATCACGCGCAAGCTGTAACCGGGCGATACGAAGACCTCACACTGTGCCAAAGCTGGGAATTGAGTGAGCTGGAAGCGTATCGGATTCAAGACGCGTACCTCGCTCGGGTCGGCTCCGCGCAGCGAATTCTTCCCGGAATTGCGCAATTGATACGCTGTCCGTAACGGGGGGAAGTGCAGATTCTGATCTAGTTCCGTTCTTGTACTGCGGTTGATAGCAATCCGGCGCGGAGGTTATACTAGGTTTAACACATCTCAATTTTTCGCGTTGGATTTCCCCCATGAATGCGGCAATTCGTTTCCTCTTCGCAATCGGTTGCATCATCGGGATGCAAGGCGGGGCCTATGCAATTCAGCCGGGCGAGAGCGTCGACAATTTTCGCCTGTTGGATCACAGCGGCGCGTCCCACGAACTTCACTCAAACTTGGGACGAAATGAACGCAGGTTGGATCCGCTATCGCGAACTCTCCTCGAAAGAAAACGCGGCTGCGATGGCTGAGCGTAACTGACCGGCTAAGGTAAGGTCAACCATGTCCCCCTCGAGCAAGGCATTCGCTATATCTTGATTTACGCCGCCCGCAGGTAGCCGCGGATCGATGGGCGACCTTTCCTGGATCTGGGTTCCTATTGTCGTCGCTGCCGCAGCGGCGCAAACCATACGCAATGCCGCCCAGAAAAATCTCACCAAGACCGCGGGGACGCTGGCCGCTACGTCGGTGCGCTTCATCTATGGGCTGCCATTCGCAATCGTTGCGCTCGTACTGGTCGGTGGATTTTCCGATGACCCATGGCCGCATCCTAACGGAGCGTTTCTGGCCTGGGTCGTAATGGCCGGCGTAGCGCAATTGGCCGCCACCGCGCTGTTGTTAGCGGCCATGCAACAGCGTACTTTCATCGTTGCCTTGGCCTACTCCAAAACGGAAGTGCTACAAATCGCAATGTTTTCTGCGCTGTTACTGGGTGAGCGAGTCAGCAGTGCGTCCGCCGCGGCGATCGTCGCCGCATCGGTGGGCGTGTTACTTCTGTCGGTCAGACGCGGCGTGATCGGCGATGGCCGATCCGGGAGATGGCTGTCGCCGGCGGCACTGTTGGGCGTGGCGTCCGGCGCTGGTTTTGGGATTTCTGCCGTCGGCTATCGCGGCGCTGCGTTGGCGCTGGGCAGCATGCCGCCCTGGTTCGCCGGCGCCTATACGTTGGTGTGGGCGCAAGCGATTCAGAGCGCCCTGATCGGCGGCTACCTCGCCTGGCGCGAGCCGTTGGCCCTGCGGCAAGTGACCCGCGCGTGGCGCGTATCCTTGCTCGCCGGGTTCGCCGGCGCACTCGCTTCCTTCGGTTGGTTCACCGCCTTCGCGATGCGTAACGCCGCGGATGTGCGCACTCTTGCTCTGGTTGAGGTGTTGTTCGGCTATGCGGTGTCGTGGCGTCTGTTTAAGGAAAAAACCTCTGCTCAAGAAACCTTCGGCATTATTCTGCTCGTGATGGGCATTATCGTTGTGGTGGCGCAGCTCTGATTCCAATTCTCATTAGGAACTTAAAGACCCGCGAGACGCACTCCGTCATTCAAAATTGATACCGCACCGTATT
>JALYOK010000215.1 GCA_030856925.1 Pseudomonadota bacterium | reverse complement strand
CCCTTCACCCTGCTCGGCCGCGAGATCAGCGGCGATCAATGGCTTTATTTTTTCACCCTGTTTGTCACCATAGTTCTGTTCCTGGTGGCTTACAACATCCTGCGCGGCCGCATCGGCCGCGCGCTGGTGGCGATCCGCGATCAGCCCATCGCAGCCGAAGCTATGGGCATCAATAATGCGTTGTATAAGTCCATCACATTCGGCGTATCCGCCATGTACACGGGCATCGCCGGAGCTCTCGGGGCGATCGTTGTGCAATTCGTTGCGCCTGATAGTTTTGCCCCGCTGCTGTCGATCTTGTTTCTAGTCGGCGTGGTGATCGGCGGCCTCGCCACCTTGTCCGGCGCGATCTACGGCGCGGCGTTCGTGCAGTTCGCGCCCAACATCGCAGAGAGCGTGGGCGGTGTGCCGCCGCAAATCGTATTCGGTCTTTTCTTGATCGCGTTCATGTATATTATGCCGATGGGCGTCGCTTGGTTTGTCAGCGGCGTAAAACAGAGACTTCTACGGCGTCGTCCCAATCAGGCCGGTCAGCGTTAATGAGAACGCATAAACCGCGATGCGTCGTCCACTACTAAAGGAGCAGTCATGTTAAGAAATCGCCTATTGCCCGCGTTTGCCGGCCTCATCGGCTTGGCATTCGCCGGCGCCGCCAGCGCACAAAATAAATACGACACCGGCGCCACGGACAAAGAAATCAAGATCGGCCAGACCATGCCCTACAGCGGCCCGGCCTCCGCTTACGGCACCATTGGGAAAACCGAGCAGGCGTACATGAAAATGATCAACGAGCAAGGCGGCATCAACGCCCGTAAGATCAATTTGATCAGCTTGGACGACGGCTACTCGCCGCCGCGCGCCGTCGAGCAGGTGCGTAAATTGGTCGAGCAAGAGCAAGTGTTATTTCTCTGGCAAACCTTGGGTACGCCGTCCAATTCGGCGATTCATAAATACGTGAACCAGAAGAAAATTCCCCATCTCTTTCTCGCCACCGGCGCGACTAAGTGGGGCGATCCTAAAAATTTCCCCTGGACCATCGGCGGTCAGCCGGCCTACCAAACCGAGGCGCACATCTACGCGCGTTATCTTTTGAAAATCAAGCCGGACGCCAAGATCGCCGTGCTGTACCAGAACGATGACTACGGCAAGGATTATCTCAAGGGACTGAAAGACGGGCTCGGCGACAAGGCCGCGAAAATGATCGTGGGCGAAGTCTCCTATGAAGTCACGGACCCGACCGTCGATTCGCAGGTGGTCACGCTGAAAGGCACCGGCGCCGACACCATGTTCCACTTCTCCACGCCGAAATTCGCCGCCCAGGCTATTCGCAAAGTTTACGACATCGGTTGGAGGCCGCTGCAGTTCGTGAACAACGTATCCGCGCAAGTCCAGTCCGTGCTCATACCCGCGGGCCTGGAAAAATCCACCGGTTTGCTCACGGCGCTCTACCTCAAAGACATCAACGATCCGCAGTGGGCCGGTTCCAAAGACATCAAAGATTACTTGGCCTTTATGAAGAAGTACTATCCTGACGGCGATCCGAAGGAATACAACAATGCCTACGGCTACATGCAGTCCAGCATTTTGATACAGGCGTTGAAACAGTGCGGCAACGACCTCACCCGCGAGAACGTCATGCGCCAAGCCGCGAATCTAAAAAACGTCGAGCTTCCGCTGCTTTTGCCCGGCATCAAGGTCAACACCAGCCCCACGGATTTCTATCCCCTTGAGCAACAGATGATGGCGAAATTCGACGGTAAGGAATGGAAAAACTTCGGGGATCTGCTCGATAAGTAATAAGAGAAAGCGATGTCGAACAGACGACTAAAATTCTGGGGCTGGGGTTTTGAGGACACGCTGCTGTCAGCCAATGAAATAGCGCTACTCGAAGCCAACTACGCCAAGCACCTTGGTGTGAACGGCTTTGAGGCCACCCCTGCCCCAAAGGCCGAAGAAATCACGCTGCGCAAGCCGCGCATCGAGATTCCATCGAGCTTGCAGAATATTTGTACGACGGATCATTACGAACGCTTGCTGCATTGCTACGGCAAATCGTTCTTCGACAGCGCCCGCGCCTTCGCGCGCGAGTTTCCGAATCCCCCCGACGTCATCGCACTTCCGCACAACGAGCAGGACATCGTCGATTTGCTGGACTGGTGCGGTCGCGAAAATGCGGTGGCTATTCCCTACGGCGGCGGCTCCAGCGTAGTCGGCGGCGTCGAACCGCCGTCGGGAAAATACGCCGACCGTCCCGTCGTCACCATCGATCTGCGCAATCTGAATCAAGTCCTCGAGGTCGATCAAACATCGCACTGCGCACGCATCCAAGGCGGCACGTTCGGCCCGGCGCTGGAAGCGGTCCTCAAGACCCACGATTTGACGTTGCGGCATTTGCCGCAGTCGTTCGAATTCTCCACGCTCGGCGGCTGGATTGTCACCCGCGGCGGCGGCCACTATGCAACGCTCTATACGCATATCGACGACCTCGTCGAAAGCATACGCGCCGTCACGCCGGCGGGCATCATGGAATCGCGGCGCCTGCCCGGCTCCGGCGCGGGCCCCAGCCCGGATCGGATGCTGATTGGCTCCGAAGGCACGCTCGGCATCGTCACGGAAGCGTGGATGCGGTTGCGTAAACGGCCCACCTTTCGCGTCAACACTTCGGTGCGGTTCAAAGATTTTTATCAGGCCGCCGATTGCGTGCGCGCCATCGCCCAAGCCCATCTCTACCCGAGTAACTGCCGCTTGGTCGATGCCAACGAAGCTATGCTCACCGGCGCGGGTGATGGCACTCATCACATGCTGGTGCTGGCGTTCGAATCTGCCGACCATCCCGTGGATGCCTGGATGAACCGGACATTGGAACTGGTCGTTGACCATGGCGGCGAGTACGATAAACAAGCCTTGCTAAGCCCAGCCGGCAATCGCAAAGGCGCAGCAGGACAATGGCGCGACAGCTTCATCCGCATGCCCTACTTCCGCGAGAACCTTACGGCGCGGGGCATCATCACGGAAACCTTCGAGAGCGCGATCACCTGGGACAGGCTCAAAGATTTTCACAGCAACATAATGGACGCCACCCATCGCGCCATTAAAGAAGTCACCGGTCACGCGGGCGTGGTTACCTGCCGCTTCAGCCACGTTTATCCCGACGGTCCCGCGCCCTACTTTAGCTTCCACGCCGTCGGCGATAAATCGCGAATGGTCGATCAATGCTGGCGCATCAAACGCATTGCCTCGGACGTGTTGATCAAACACGGCGGCACCATCACTCATCACCATGCCGTGGGCCGCGATCATCGCACCTGGTACGACAAACAACGTCCCGATGTTTTCGCAAAGGCGTTTAGCGCGGCGAAGAAGGCGCTCGACCCGAAGGGTACGTTAAATCCAGGTGTGTTGATCGATCCTTAGTCCGCAGGGGCAATTAGCCAGCCCGACCAATGATCCTTGCAGGGTTGCCGCCGACGATCGAGTTCGGCGGGACGCGAAAGTCGACAGTAGTGCCGGCGCCGATCACGGATCCGGCGCCAACTGATGCACCAGCGAGCAGGACCGCGCCGGTGCCCACCCAGACAT
>JALYOK010000192.1 GCA_030856925.1 Pseudomonadota bacterium | reverse complement strand
CGGTGTGACTGTGCAGACGCAAGAAACGTTGCCCTTAAAACTGCTAAGCGAGCTGAAGACGATGCGATTATCGGACAAACAAAAACAAGTGATTTTATTGTTGGCCGATGGAACGTCTTACGGAAATATCGCGGGAGCGCTGAACGTGACAACCAATACCGTCAACTACCACGTCAAGCAAATTTACGAACGAGTAAATGTGCATAACCGCAACGAATTGCTGAACAGGCTACTTTTTCCTTCAGGCGGCTGACTGCTGGTCTTCGGTTGCCCGGGCTTTGACCATCATACTGGCGAGGACGATTCCCACTTCATAGAGCACCCAAATCGGTATGGCCAGCATGAATTGCGAAACGATGTCCGGCGGGGTGAAAATCGCTCCGAGTACGAAGGCGCCGACCACAACGTATGGCCTGATTTCCCTAAGTTTTTCTACGCTCACGATGTTCATGCGGACCAAGATAATGACCACGACCGGCGTCTCGAATGTCACGCCGAAAGCGAGAAACAACGTAAGTACGAAACTCAGATAATTGTTGATGTCAGTCATCATCGCCACGCCCTCCGGCGTGTAGCCAACTACGAATTTGAACACCATGGGGAATACGGCGAAATAGGCGAACGCCATGCCGACGAAAAACAACAACGTGCTGGTGATAATCAGCGGGATGGCCAGTTTTTTTTCGTTTTGGTATAGGCCCGGTGCAACAAACGCCCAAACCTGGTACAGCACATAAGGCAACGCCACCAGGAACGCGACCATCATCGCCACCTTCATCGGTACGAAGAAGGCGCCGGTGACGTCGGTCGCGATCATTTGCGAACCGGCCGGTAGTTTAGCGATCAGTGGTGTGGCGAGCAGCGTGTACAAGTCCCGTGCGAATACGAAACATGGAATGAATGCGACGCCGAGCGCGATCAGCGTATGCAACAACCGATCGCGTAATTCGATCAAATGCGATATAAAAGTTTCTTGATCGCTCATGATCGCGCGAGACGCTTAAACACTACCGGAAGCTGCCTGTGACGGCGTGTTGTCCTTGGCGGGGTCTGGTGAATCCAACGCGAGTTCAAGTTGTGGTGAGCGTTCCGATTGGGCCGCTTCGACCGCATGGGGAACAGACACCGATATTTGGTTGGCCGCATGATCCGACGCAGCGGCCGCAATACTGGCTTGCCCCAACGCATTGATGCCGCTGGCGCCGGTGGCCATATTGGCGCCGACTTGCCTTGAAATCGACTGCACTTCTTGCTGAGCGTCTTGCATGTTCTGACGCATGCCGGCTTCGATCTCGCTGCCGGCAGATTCCACCTCTTTGCGCAAGTCTTTGAGGTCTTTAATCTGATCGAAATCTTCCATCTCGCGGTTGATATCGGCCTTGACGCCGGCAACATAGCGTTGCATACGGCCCATCAAAAGCCCTGCCGTGCGCGCCACCTTAGGCAGCCGCTCGGGGCCGATGACCACCAGCGCCACCACGCCCACCACCATCAACTCGGAAAATCCGAAATCGAACATGACTTAATTTTTCAGGTCAACGCCAACTACGCCTTGCTGCGTTCCTTCACTTCGCCTTCGATAGTTTCCTTGCTATTTTCAAGTTGGCCGGCGGCCTTCTCGTCCTCTGTCTTCATGCCTTCCTTGAAGCCCTTCACGGCGCCGCCCAAGTCCGTGCCCATGTTACGAAGTTTCTTAGTGCCAAAAATCATCAGAATGATGACTAATACGATCAACCAATGCCAAATACTCATAGCACCCATGATTTGCTCCTTTCAAAACTAAAGCTTGTTAAGTGTATCCTTCATGAGTGGCGCCTTTTTATCGCCGCCCGTGAGGTGAAAATGCAAATGGAACACCTCCTGATGTCCGCCGCGGCCGGTATTGATGATCAGGCGAAACCCGTCATCGAGTCCCTGCTCCCGGGCAAGCTTAGGCGCGAGCAGCATCATTTTGCCCAGCAAAGCCTGGTGACGCGGTTCCGCTTCCGACAGAGAATTCATATGCTCCTTCGGAATAATCAAAAAATGCACCGGCGCAATCGGATGGATATCGTGAAACACGAACACTTCCTCATCCTCATAGGCCTTGTTGCTGGGAATCTGCCCGGCAACAATTTTGCAAAAAATACAGTCATCTTTTTCGTTCATCCTATGACTTTACCCGAGCGGCTTTTTCCACCAGGCCCGACCTGCCTTCACGGCGTTTCAATTCCTCGATCACATCGCCGGGCCGCAGACCGGCGTGCGCCAGCATGATCATACTATGAAACCATAAGTCGGCTGTTTCGCGGATCAAATGTTGCTTATCGCCACCCTTGGCCGCGAGGATGGTTTCGGTAGCTTCTTCGCCGATTTTCTTGAGAATCGAGTCTTGGCCGCCGAGCAGCAGCTTGGCGACGTAGGACTGCGCCGGATCCGCGCTCTTACGGCTTTCCAGCGAATCAGCTAATGCCTCCAAGAACGACTCATGACTCATGGCTAGTAAATTTGCCCCGGTTCCTTCAACACCGGTTCCACCACCTGCCAATTGTCGTCGACAAGACGATGGAAAAAACAACTGTGCCGACCTGTATGACAAGCAATACCATGTTGTTGTTCAACGCTCAACAACAACACGTCGTTGTCGCAATCCAGGCGTATCTCTTTAACCTTCTGCACATGGCCCGACTCTTGGCCCTTGCGCCAAAGTTTTTTTCGCGACCGCGACCAGTACACCGCCTTGCCCGTTTCCCGAGTGAGGCGCAATGCTTCCCGGTTCATCCAGGCAAACATCAACACTTTGCCGCTAGAGGCGTCCTGAGCGATGACTGGAACTAGGCCTTCGGCCGTCCAGGCGATTTGGTCTAACCAGTTTTCCATCGTTTTAGGGGCTAGGGATTAGGGGCTAGCGGCTAGAACACCGTTGGTTCTTGCTAGTCCCTAACCCTTATCTCTAGGTCCGCACCTCAATACCACAGGCCGCCATATATTCCTTCGCCTGACGCACGGTAAACTCGCCATAGTGAAAAATACTTGCCGCCAACACCGCGTCGGCGCGGCCCTGCAG
>JALYOK010000175.1 GCA_030856925.1 Pseudomonadota bacterium | reverse complement strand
AATTGAGAGACCCGAGGATCACGCAATGAGCGCGGTATTCACGCCAACACGATACAAATTATCCGTCGACGACTACCATAAGCTGGGTGAGGCAGGCATTTTGAACGAAGACAGCCGCGTGGAATTGATAGAAGGAGAATTGATCGAGATGGCCCCTATCGGTGGTCCGCATATGAACATTGTGAATCGGCTAAATCGACTTCTGGTGCTCGCGGTCGGTGATCTTGGCGTGGTCTCGATTCAAAATCCAGTGACCCTGCCGCCGATCTCGGAACCGCAGCCGGATATTTCGATCCTCAAGCCTGGCGCCGACCGCTTAGACGCGGGCGTTCCGCTGCCCGGCAACGTGCTGCTGATCATAGAAGTGGCGGATACGACGCTGAGCTATGACCGCGATACCAAGCTTAAGCTCTACGCGAAAGCTGGAATACCCGAGGCGTGGATCGTCAACGTGAATTCGCGCTGCATCGAAATCTACCGTGAACCGGTGACCGGTAAGTACACGCAAAAAATCGAGAGGAAAGCCGGGGATAATGTTTCTTGCTTGGGCCTACCGTCGGTGAAGCTTGCGGTAGCGGAGATTTTTAAGTAGGCAAGGTCTTATTGCTCGCCGCACCGCCTCAACCGGCTGCGCGCAGGCATCGATTAACCGATCGTCAAGCCCTGTGATTCCCGGCCATGCAAGACTTCAGCATCTATGACCTTATCATCGACGCCCGCAGCGAGCGGGAATATCAACAAGACCATATCCCCGGCGCCATCAATCTGCCGGTGGTCAACAACGATGAATATGCCGAAGTCGGCATCAAGCACCGCGAAGATACTCACCAAGCCTATTTGATCGGTGTCGCCCATGCCCATCGCAATATCGCCGACGCCATAGACCGCGTCGTCCGCCACTATCCGCGAACGTCACGCATCCTGGTGTATTGTTTCCGAGGCGGCAAGCGCAGCCGGCTTTGGGTCGATGCCATCGATACCATCGGCTACAAAGTAGATCGATTGCAAGGGGGATGGAAAGCTTACCGCCGATGGGTCAATAGCGAACTTGAAGCACGGCCCAAGCGATTCACCTTCCACGTGCTGTCGGGCCCCACCGGCTGCGGTAAGACCAGATTGCTCTACGCGCTAAGAGAGCAGGGCGCCCAAGTATTGGACCTGGAAAACCTGGCCCAACACAGGGGTTCCTTGATTGGCGCACTTCCGGGTATCGATCAACCCAGCCAAAAGTACTTCGACACCCTTGTGTTGGCCGAACTGATGAAATTCAGCCCAGATAAACCCGTTTGGGTCGAGGCCGAAAGCAAAAAAATCGGGGAGAGACAAGTTCCGGCGGCGCTATTCGAAAAGATGCACGCCGGCATTCCGTTTCGCGTGCAAGCGCCGATGCCCGGGCGGGTCAGGCTGTGGCAGGAAGATTACCGCCATTTTGAAGAGGACCCAACCAAGCTCATCGAGCAACTTCGCCATCTGACACCGCTTGTCGGCAATGAAGAATTTCAACGCTGGCAGGACTTGGCGGATAAGCATGACATGCCCGCATTGTTCGAGCGCCTAATGGTGGCCCATTACGATCCCGCCTATCGGCGTTCGACTTTGCGTCATTACCCGGCGATTGATCAGGCGCAGCTTGTTCCGCTTTGCAGTTTGGGGAAAAGCGCGCTGAACGAAGTGGCGTCACGGCTTGTTTCCACGAAATTGGCAGGCTCCTTCGAACAAATTTAATTAGGCGCGGTCGGCGAAAACCGCGATGAATTTGGCTCAGGGGGCGAACTGCCTTAACCATCGCCAGCAGCCAATAACAGCTTGCCTCTCAGCCATGCATGCCAGGAGACGCGCATCCGTATTGGCTCTCAGCGCGACATGATCTGAGAATCAGGGTCGTATTCCTTACTGGTGCGATATTCCTTACTTTGTTATAATCGTCAGCTAAATGTTTTGCAGAAAGGAATAGACACATGTTAGCTACCGTTACTAGCAAGGGCCAAGTCACCGTGCCAAAGGATATTCGAGAGCGCTTCAACATTGCGCCGGGCACCAAACTGGACTTTAAACCTAACGATGACGGCACGTTTTCGGTGCGGCCGCTGACGCGTTCGGCATTGTCGATTGCGGGTGTCCTCAAGCGAACAAAGCAACCCGCGGTGAGCGTCGAGCAGATGAATCAGGCGGTGGCTGACATGGTCGCGGACCGGTTCCGCCGTTCCGGCAAGAAATGATCGGTCTTGACACCAATGTCCTGATCCGGTTGCTCACTGAAGACGAACCTGTTCAATTTAGGGCGGCTAAGCGTTTGTTGGCCCGGCACGAAGGTGAGTCGGGGATGTTTTTCATTAACGATATTGTGCTCACAGAAATGGTGTGGGTTCTGCGCAAGTTGTTTGGCTATTCGTCTGAGGAAGCGTTGGTCGCGATCGAATCGCTGCTGGCGAGCGACGCCTTCGCTTTTGAAGACCGCGCGGTGGTGGCGCAAGCCTACGCGACTTGCATCGAGCGAGGCACTGATTTTTCGGACACCGTGATCGCACTCAAGAACATAGCGCGAGGCTGCCAACAGACCGCTACATTCGACAAAGCCATGCGTGGATTGCCTACGGTAAAGG
>JALYOK010000151.1 GCA_030856925.1 Pseudomonadota bacterium | reverse complement strand
TGTTGACATCGTATATACAATAGAATAGGCTGTGAACGATAATTACTGGAGTTATTTGTATGCCCACACCCGCCCAAACCCGACAGATAACTATCAACTTGCGCGCCCGCACACCGCAGCGAGAACTGATTGACCGGGCGGCTGAATCCCTAGGCAAGACCCGGACGGAGTTTATGCTGGAAGCCGCGTGCCAGAAAGCTCAAGAAGTCTTGGTCGACCAAACTGTTTTCATGCTGGACCAACGGCGCTTCAAACGTTTCCTCGAATTACTGGGCCAGCCAATCGCCCAGAATAAGGGGTTGGCGAAGTTGCTGGCCTCACGCAGCCCCTGGGATAAGTAAACCGGGCATCCGTTGCTTGCTCCGGCACCCCTGACCGACAATCATCGGCTCAATTCTTTCCGGTGTATCGAACCTGGCGTCGAGATCTGGCTTAAACAGCGGGCCCGCAAAAATCAAATGGATGGGGCCTCCCGAACCTTTGTCGTTTGTGAAGGCGATATCATGATCGGCTACTACTGTCTAAGCGCCGGCTCAGTTTCCCGTGACAGCGCGCCGGGAAACCTCCGGCGCAATATGCCCGATCCCATTCCCGTCGTTGTTCTTGGGAGGCTTGCCGTACATTCGGATTGGGCAGGTCAAGGCATCGGCCGCGGGTTGCTTAAGGATGCGGTTATGAGAACGGCGGGGGTTGCCAAAGAGATCGGCATCCGGGCCCTGTTGTGCCACGCCATATCTTCCGATGCCAAGGCCTTCTACCTCAAATTTGGTTTCCTGGAGTCGCCGCTGCACCCGATGACCTTGATGATGCCGATTCCCTAACAGCACAGAACAAACTTGGCGCGGGCGCAGTGCCCCGGCTTAGGCGTCCGGACATTCGCCAACGCGGATGCACACGCAGGGGACACGCCGCCGACAGCGCTGAAACGGACGGCCATTGTCGGTAGGTCAACGGCACGGTTAGGAGATCAAAGAATTTTTCTTCGCTTTAGTTTCGAGCTTTCGCTACCTCGGCCAAATCACCATATCGGTAAACGGCGGCACGTAGGCTTGCAAGGTTACGAATAAACCTACTAAGCAAGCCAGCGCGACGGAGTGAAAGAACACATAGCGCAAAATCTCGCCCTCGTGACCGAACCAGTTAGTCGCCGTCGAGGCGACGACGATGCTTTGCGCATCGATCATCTTGCCCATTACGCCGCCTGAGCTATTTGCCGCACACATCAGGATTGGACTCAAGCCAAGCTGCTCCGAGGTAGTTTTTTGCAGCCCGCCGAACAGCACGTTCGACGCGGTATCCGAGCCGGTCAGCGCAACACCGAGCCAGCCGAGTAATGTGCCGAAGAAGGGATAAAACGGCCCGGTCGCGGCAAACGCGAGCCCTAAGGTCACGTCCACACCTGAATAACGCGTAACGAAGCCGAGCGCCAACATCGCCACAATCGTCAACAGCGAATAACGAATAGCGTAAATCGTCTGGCCGTAAGTTCGTAACATTTTTCCAAACGGAATGCCCATGACGATGCCGGCGATGAGGGACGCGAGCAGAATGCCGGTGCCCGTAGTCGAAAGCCAGTTCAGCGTGAAGGAAATTTTTTCCGGCTTGGCATCCTTCGGCGCGACCGGCGGCATGCGCTGAATCTGCTCGCTCAAACCGGGTATGGGAAAATCGATTTTAGTGATCGCACTGTAGCTGGTCGTGATTGGCGGTTTGCCTTTCTCAGGATTCGGATACTCGCCGTTAAGCAAATTCTTCACTGTCGTGGTGCCCCATAGAAACACGACCACGCTCAAAATCACCCAAGGAGTCCAAGCGCGCATGACCTCCGCAGAAGAATAGCCGTGGTGAATACGGTTCTTTTCCGCTTCGGCGGCCGAGACGGTCTGTCCATCGCGCGTCACGGAAGTCCACACGTTACCCGGTTGCCAAATTTTGAGGAACGCCGCCAGCGCGGCCATCGAAGCAATCGCCGCGATCACGTCCACCAACTCCGGCCCCATGTAGTTGGAAACAAGAAACTGTGGCACGGCGAAGAACACACCGGCGACCAAAATAGCCGGCCAGATTTGCATCATGCCCTTAAATCCGACGAACGCCCAAATCAACCAAAACGGCACGATCAGGGAAAAAAACGGCAATTGCCTCCCCACCATGGCGCTCAATTCAAATGCATCCAATCCGGTGACTTTGGCAAGGGTCAGAATCGGCGTACCCAGCGCGCCGAAGGCCACCGGCGCCGTGTTGGCGATCAACGATAATCCGGACGCCGCAAGCGGCGAAAAACCAAGCCCGATGAGCACCGCCCCCGTCACCGCAACCGGCGTGCCGAAGCCGGCCGCGCCCTCAAAAAAGGCGCCGAACGAAAACGCGACAAGCAAAAGTTGCACGCGCCGATCCGTACTGATTCCCGCGATGCTTTCTTGCAAAATCTTGAACAACCCTGCTTCGCTGGTAAGCTTGTACAAAAAGATGATGTTCAAGATGATCCAGCCGATCGGCAGAAGTCCGAACAGCCCACCGGTAAACGCAGTTTTGAGCGCCATCGCCCAAGGCATGCCGAAGATCACTATCGCAATAACTAAAGCGACCACCAGACCCGCGATCGCCGCGAAGTGGGCTTTCATATGGAAAAAACCCAAACCTCCGAGCATCACCACTACCGGCAAGGCCGCGAACAACGAAGACAAAAATGAACTGTTTAACGGATCATAGATCTGCTGCCACATGGAACTCCCCCCGAAAGAATGTTGGCGCTTATTGAATTCACTCGCCGGATTGCCCCGCGAGTATTGTAATGACAAGATTCTACAACGAGACGCGAAATTTGGGGAACCTCTGATGAAGTCGAATAGGCTATTGCATTAGATGAGGTTCGAGCTGAATCGACTCTGCGTGGCGACCTAATAATGTGATGCTCCCCAGCCGGCGATTGTCGCCATTATCACTGAATTCAAATTCGTATACCCGTCGAAACATCATCTGCCCATCGTCATTGCGCCGCAGCTTCATAGAGCTCAGCGAAACCGTCTCGTCGAGCAACTGCAAACCATCGTTCTGACAATGGCGCTTGCCGATCACGATCGCGTGCTCACGCGCCTGCATCGTGTCATGCCAAAACCAAATCAGCATCGCGATAAGAAAAATGAAGAAGAGTTGAATCATAGGGCCGCCTGGTTGATTTATAATTATATCAATGGGCGGTTAGCTCATCGGTAGAGCACTGCCTTCACACGGCAGGGGCCACTGGTTCGATCCCAGTACCGCCCACCAATAAAAACAAATAGTTAACGCGAATATCCGCCGAGCGTGGATGCTAATACGGAATGCACACGGAAAGTATTTTCCATGCTACCAATCCTGAGTGTTGTCATGTGGGTTAGATGCCCTTCTTTGCAGATGCCGCTTCAAGCGCTGTCTCGTGAGCTTCTACCTTTGTCTTGAGTCGGGCAAGCGAGTCCGCCTTTATGGTACCCGGCATCAGCGCGTTCGTTGCCGATAGCCCCGCAAGCTGCAATCGATCAAGCCCAGGCTCTGCAAGATTGATGAGTGTGGCCAACGTGTAAGCGGCTCCGGCGTAGAGCCGAACGTATGGTATTTCCCAAAGCACTTGCTGACCCGTGTATATGCGGGCGACCGGCGAATTCCCCTTCGGTAACGGCGTCGACCCGGTGCTTCGGAATAGAGATCGGAAGCGGTAACTACTCTGGCAAGAAACTCCTGTCAATGCCCAAGGATTTTCATCCACTTCATGTATGCCTCAAACTTCGCGTCGGCGTCATTCGAATCAAGCAGTACCTTCCAAAGGGCTATCCCCTCCTGATATGCGGTCGGTAGCTCTGTCGCCGACCGAACCGGGGAGTCCTTTATGTGTCGGAGCGAAATTTCGAACTGTTCAAGAATGCTAGCGGCTTGGTCTATGGCATCGTACTTGCCCATCTTCCTGAGTTCGTCGCGTTGAAGGTCGAGGGAATTGCGCTGAAGCGACAGTTCCGCCGTTGGACCTGGAGTTCCTTGGCTTGCTGATGGTACGCTGCGATAAGCCAGATAAATACGATGGCACGGGCGAATCTTGCGGCAGTCATAGCACTTGTAGGCGCGTTCGCGGGTGCTCTTGCCGCCCATCTTACTGTTGCGCTGCGTGCCGCCGCACTGCGGGCATACCGGGCCATTGGGCCAAATGCGTGCTTGAACGAAAGTGTAGGCGGCTTGTTCGTGTTGGTACCAAGCAGTCAACGATAACTTGACAAGATCACGATTCCCTTGCGATCATGCTGTACTGAAGACAACCAACCTTGGAGGCACCATGAATCCTATTCTGCGCAAGTCACCCATTTCGTTTGCTGGTATCACGCTGATAGCCGCTGTTTTCGTCTCGGGCGCTACATTTGCTGGCGATATTAAGCTCAAGCTTAGCGGCGATCAGGAGGTCCCGCCGGTACAGACCGCGGCATCGGGCAGCGGCACGATTAAAGTGAATGACGACAAGTCGGTGAGCGGAAGCGTCACCACGAAGGGCATCAAGGCTACGGCTGCGCATATTCATGAAGCAGCCGCGGGCGCGAATGGCCCGGTTGCCATCCCCCTCGAAAAGAAATCCGACAACGAGTTTGCTGTGCCACCTGGCGCCAAGTTGAGCGAGGCGCAGTACAAAGCCCTTAAAGCCGGCAATCTTTACGTTAACGTTCACAGCGATGCGCACAAGGACGGAGAGATTCGCGCGCAGTTGAAGCCTTAGTAGGCTGCCTGCCGTGGCGACTAGAGCATCCCGCGCATGATAGAGCCAATACCGGTCTGAATCGTGCGCGCCGGCAGGTAACCCTTGCGCACCATGCGAGATCGGCATGTCTTATCCTGCTCGCTGCGATACTACCCCAGAAATTCTGTTACCTCTGCTTCAATCGCCTGCCCGAGCAGTTCACCGGCGCCGGCCTACCGACCGCAAGGATGGCGGGCAGCACATGCATCGGTTACTAA
>JALYOK010000147.1 GCA_030856925.1 Pseudomonadota bacterium | reverse complement strand
GCCGATGTGGTCATCACCAGCGGCGGCGTTTCGGTCGGCGAAGCCGATTTCGTCAAGCAAATGCTCAGCAAACTGGGAGAAGTCCTGTTCTGGAAAAACGCGATGAAGCCCGGCCGGCCGCTGGCTTACGGCAAAATCGGCGGCGCTCATTTCTTCGGTCTGCCCGGCAATCCCGTGTCGGTCATGGTGACGTTTTATCAATTCGTGCGCGATGCGCTGTTGATTTTGATGGGGCGAACCAACATCGAGCCCTTTCCTTCCCTCAAGGCGCATTGCACCTCGCCGATCAAGAAAGCGCCGGGGCGCACTGAGTTCCAACGCGGTATTTTATCTCAAGACCTGCAGGGAAATTGGACGGTCCAAGTGACCGGCGATCAAGGCTCGGGCATCCTTAAATCCATGAGTGACGCCAATTGTTTCATCATATTGTCTCAAGCCCAGGGAAACATCGAGCCAGGCGCCCTGGTCGAGGTGCAAATCCTTGAAGGTGTAACATGAGGGACGATGATAACTGTCGGGTGCGGTAGGTCTTGATTCCTTGGCTTGAACCCGGCGACCCTTTTCCTCCGCTTTCTACCGCACTCAAGAATCCCAGCGGCTTGCTCGCCGCTGGGGCCGATCTTTCTCTCAAGCGACTGATTCAAGCTTACCGACGCGGAATTTTTCCTTGGTTCAGCCCCGGTGAGCCGATCCTGTGGTGGAGCCCCGATCCGCGCATGGTGCTGTTTCCGAATGCGCTGAAGGTTTCGCGCTCACTGCAAAAAGCCCTACGCAATCAAGCTTACAAAATCCGTGTGGACACGAGCTTTCGCGCCGTGATTTCGGCCTGCGCCGAATCGCCGCGCGATGGGCAAAGCGGCACATGGATCACTGACGAGATGATCGATGCCTATTGCGCGTTGCACGATGAAGGCATCGCGCATTGTGTAGAAACTTGGATTGACGGCGAACTCGTCGGTGGCCTCTATGGCATCGCGCTGGGCCGCGTGTTCTACGGTGAATCAATGTTCACTCGCGCGACCGACGCCTCTAAAATCGCGTTTGTGCATTTGATCCGCCAATTGCAGCGCTGGCAATTCGGCGTCATCGACTGTCAAATGCGCACCGATCACCTCGCCCGCTTTGGCGCCCTCGAAATCGCGCGCAGCGATTTCAGCGCATTACTCATGAAATTGGTAAACTGTGTGCATCCTGCCACGACCAGACCATGGAAGTTCGACAATGGCCTTCATGAATGACATCCCGGCGGCAAAGCTGCAGTTTTACGCCACCGCGCCCTACCCGTGCAGCTACCTCGCCGGTAAGCTCGCCCGCTCGCAAGTCGCAACGCCAAGTTATTTGATCGACACGGCAACTTATAGTCAGCTTGTAAGCCTGGGTTTTCGCCGCTCCGGCGCCTTCACCTATCGGCCCTACTGTGATCATTGCCAGGCGTGCGTGCCGGTGCGAATTTTGACTAACGAATACGCCGGCAATCGTACTCAGCGCCGCGCCCAAAAACGTCATGAGCATCTCAAGACGACCTTGATGGGCCTTAAGTTCGATCCCGAGCATTACAGCCTCTATCGCCGCTATCAAATGTCGCGCCACGCCAGCGGCGGCATGGACCAGGACAGCCGCGAGCAATATAGCCATTTCCTGTTACAGAGCAACGTCAGCACCCATCTGGTGGAATTTCGCGAAGGCAACATCTTGCGAATGGTCAGCATCATCGACGAACTGGAAGATGGTCTGTCGTCGGTCTATACGTTTTTTGATCCTGACTTGCCCAACACGAGTTTCGGCACTTTCAACGTCATCTGGCAAATCGAACTCTGCCAGCGCCTCGGCTTGCCGCACTTGTATTTGGGTTACTGGATCCAAGACAGCCGCAAAATGGCGTACAAAGCCAATTACCGTCCGCTGGAAGGATTCATCGACGGCCGCTGGCAAAGGCTTGCTCTGGATAGTACTTAACTAGACTGCCTTGCCACCAGCCAGTATCCATGCGGCTGCTGGCTGCCCTTTAAACACAACCAGCCGCGTTGGTACACCTTGCTTTACGCCCTTGCCCGCTCGCTCCTGTTTCGCCTTGAGCCGGAAACCGCCCATGATTTAACGTTGCGCTCGCTAAACAAAGCGCAGCGTCTCGGCGTCGCGCCGACCAGACGCTATTCCTCGGCCAAATCGATCCGCGCCATGGGTTTGGATTTTCCCAATCCGGTCGGCCTCGCCGCCGGCCTCGACAAAAACGGCGAATACATTGACGCCCTGGCAACTTTGGGATTCGGCTTCATCGAAATCGGCACCGTTACGCCGCGGCCACAGCCGGGTAACCCGAAACCGCGCATGTTTCGACTCTCGGAGCAGGAAGCCATCATCAACCGCATGGGTTTTAACAATGATGGCGTTGACAAGTTGATTGAAAACGTCAAGCGAAGCCGCTATCGCGGAATTCTCGGCATCAACATAGGAAAGAATGCGGATACACCGATCGAGCGCGCCGCCGATGACTATCTCGCCTGCCTCGCCAAAGTCTATCCCCATGCGAGCTACGTCACGGTCAATATTTCCTCGCCCAATACTAAGAATCTAAGGCAATTGCAGCAGGAAGATCAATTCGATGCATTGCTGTCGGCGCTGAAACGCGAGCAACAACACCTGCAAACGCGACACGGCAAATACGTTCCCCTCACTGTGAAAATCGCGCCGGATTTAAACGAAGCGGAGATCGACATGATCGTCGATCGTTTGCTGGTCCATCAAATCGATGGCGTGATCGCGACTAATACGACGTTGTCCCGCGGCGGCGTCGAGCAATCCGCACACGCGCAACAAGCCGGCGGCCTCAGTGGCAAGCCGCTACGACGAGCATCGACAGCCGTGGTGCGGCGCCTGGAGCAACAACTCAGCGGCCGTATTCTCATCATCGGCGTCGGCGGCATCACCAATGCCGAAGCCGCGCGGGAAAAGCTCGATGCCGGAGCGAGCCTGGTGCAGATCTATACCGGTCTTATCTATCGTGGCCCGAAACTTGTCGGCGATATTGTGGCTGGAATATAGCGATGCTGATCGGCATTCCAAAAGAAATCAAAGATGGCGAATACCGAGTCGGTATGACGCCGGATGGCGTTGCACTACTCACAAGCCACGGCCATCGGGTGCTGGTGGAACAACATGCGGGCGAACGCATCGGCATGCTCGATGCCGCCTATCGCGCTGCCGGCGCCGAAGTCGTCGCTGCGGCGGCGCCGGTCTTCGAGGCGGAACTCGTTGTCAAAGTAAAAGAATTGCAGCCGGCGGAATTCGATTTTTTAACGGCTGGACAAATCGTGTTCGCGTATTTGCACGCGGCGCCCGATCCCGAATTGGCGCAAGCGATGTTGGCGCGTGAGATCATCGGCATCGCCTATGAAACCGTCGGCGACGCGCTGGGCGGCCTGCCGCTTTTGAAGCCCATGTCGATGATCGCCGGGCGTCTTGCGATCCAAGTCGGCGCCTGGGGCTTGCAAGTTTCCAATGGCGGCAAAGGCACGCTGCTGGCCGGTGGGCCAGGCCTGCCGCGGGCTCGGGTGCTGGTGCTCGGCGCGGGGACGGCCGGCAGCCATGCGACCGAGCTCGCAGCGAGGCTGGGGGCGGATGTCATGGTGCTCGATATCGATGCCGAACGACTCGACGCTCTGAAAAAAATTCATGGCGATCGAATCAACGTCGGCGCCGCGACCGAAAACGAAATCGCCGCGGCGATCCACAATATCGATCTCATCGTCGGCGCTGTTCTGAATCCCGGCAATCTCGCGCCGAAACTGCTGAGCCGCGCCATGCTGCGCACCATGCAGCCCGGCTCGGTGCTGGTCGACGTTTGCATCGATCAAGGCGGCTTAAGCGAAACTTCGCGCCCGTCTTCGCACTCCGAACCGTTCTACGTCGAAGAGCGCATCGTGCATTACTGTGTCGGCAACATGCCAAGCGCCGTCGCCCACAGCGCCACGCTGGCCCTCGCTCAAGCAACCCTGCCCTACGTACTGCAGTTGGCAAATCAAGGCATCACAAAAGCATGCGATGCCGATCCGGGCTTCGCTCGCGGCGTACAGTTCTATCGCGGCCATGTTTCCCATCAAGGCGTTGCCCACGATTTAAACCTTCCCCACATTCAGTTGGACAAACTGCTGACGAAATCCAATCCATGATAACCTTGAAGCGCAGGGGGAAGCCTGCGAAGCGAAAACCTAACTCTACGGATAAATGGAAAACTATCTCTCGATCGTCGTCGGCACGGCGCTCGTCGATAACATTTTGCTGATCAAACTGTTTGGCCTCGGCGCGATGATCGGCGGCGCGCGCCGACTCGAAGCGGCGCTGTGCATCGGCCTCACCACGGCGTTCTGCCTCACCGTGTTGACCGGGCTATCGTATTTGATCAACGAGTATGTTCTCGTCAAATACGAAGTCGAGTTCCTGCGGGTGTTGGTCTACCTCACCGTCATCGTGGCCTGCTGGAAACTGAGTGACGCCTACTTGACCCGCACCAACCCAGTGCTGAAATCCTCGTTAGGTATCTACTTTTCCCTTGCGTCCATCAATTCCGCGGCGCTCGGCGTGCCCCTTTTACTCACGCTCGAACAGGTGAATTTTTTCGAGTCGGTTTTCTATGGCTTGGGCCATGCGATCGGCTTCACCTTTATTCTCGTTGTCTTCAGCACGCTGCGGGAACGGCTGGAAGTCGCGGAAGTGCCTGGCGCCTTTCGCGGCACGGCGATCTTGTTAGTCACGGCAGGCATGATGAGCCTGGCGTTTCTCGGATTCATCGGACTCGTGAAATGATCGCCGCCGCCGCGCTCTTGGCGCTGTTCATCGGCAGCGGCCTGGTTGTTAGCCGAGTATTGCCGTTGCTACGACTACGGGCAGACAACTTGCAAGCTCGCATCAACGCCATACTGCCCCAAACCCAATGTGGCCTGTGCGGCTT
>JALYOK010000145.1 GCA_030856925.1 Pseudomonadota bacterium | reverse complement strand
ATTTCGTGTCAGCTCCGTAAGTTGATGTTTGCACACATCGACCTGGGCGCGCAAGATCTTCAGCATTTCCTGAATCTGCGGCGACACGTCCGCGCGGCGCTGCAATTCTTTCGCGATGACCGCAATGGTCGACAGCGGCGTGCCGAGTTCGTGGGCCGTGCCCGCCGCGAGTGCGCCGAGGGCAACGATGCGTTCGTTGCGCAATTTTTCCTCGCGCCCGGAAGCAAGACGGCGTTCGTGCTCACGCAGACTGGAGACCATTTTCACCAGCAACGTCGCAACAATGAGGGCACTCAATACGAAGGTCACCCAGGCGCCGACCGTGTGCAAATTGAGCGCCGGATTGCTGCCTGCGGATGGATCATGCCGATGTATCATCGGCTGGTAAAAAAAGATCAGCGCCGTATACAGCAGCAATATAAGAGTGGCGAGGGGCCAACTGAAACGTCCCGGTAACAGCATTGCCCCGACCGTGAGGAGGACGAGGTAGAACGAAACGAACGGATTGGAAATGCCGCCGCTGAAATACAGCACCACGGTCAAGGCTACGACGTCTACCAACAGTTCGACGAATAATTCGGATTGCGGAACAGCGCGGAGGCGCAACATTCGGCCCATGTTCACTATTACAAAGACACCGATCGCAAGCAGGATGGGCTCGTTCGGGAGGCCGATGCCAAGTTTGCTCTTACCTACCCATAGGCCGACAATCAGCGTGAAGATCACGATCGAACGCAGCGCCATTACGTGGATTAGGCTTTCCGCCGAAATTCGATCGGCGCTGGAATTACCGGAGTCGGTCATACTTCGATAAATCCTATCCACCGTTTTCTTGCGAGGTCGCGGCGCCGCGCGAGAAGCGTATCGATTCCGGATACGGAAAGATATCTTCCACATGTCCGCCTGAGATGCGCCGCTGCGTTTCGGTCCAGTAATCGGCGCCGAGTAGATCCGCATGGTGGGTCATGAAGCTGGCGCGAATCTTTGGGTCGATCAACAGGAAGGTCGCGAACTCTTCGGGAAAGATGTCGTTCTGCGCGACCGGATACCACGGCTCGGCCGCCAGTTCATCCTCTTCGTTGCGCGGCAGCGGAATGCGGCGAAAATTGCAGTTGGTCAGGTAATCTATCTCATCGTAGTCGTAGAAGACGACCCGCCCATAGCGCGTTACGCCGAAATTTTTGTAGAGCAAATCGCCGGCGAAAATGTTTGCTGCGGCAAGTTGCTTGAGCGCCTGGCCGTATTCGCGCATGGCATGATCGCGCTCTTTATCGTTGGCCTTATCCAAATGGATGTTCAGTGGGATCATGCGGCGCTCGATATAAAGGTGTTTGATGATGAGGTTGGCGCCATCTTCCTCCAGTTGCGTTGGGACCAGCACGCGCAGCTCGTCCAACAGCGCTTGGGTGAAGCGATTCTTCGGAAACGCGACATCTGAATATTCCAACGTGTCCGCCATGCGGCCGACCCGATCGTGCAATTTCACCATCAGATATTTGGCCTTCACCAGATCGCGATTGGTGTCCTTGGGCGGCGCGACTATGTCGCGGATGACCTTGAATACGTAGGGGTAGGAGGGCAGGGTGAACACCAGCATCACCAAACCTTTGATGCCGGGCGCGATGATGAAATCGTCGCTCGAATGCTTAAGATGATGAAGAAAGTCGCGGTAAAAAAGCGTCTTGCCGTGTTTTTGCAAGCCGAGGATTGTGTAGAGTTCCCATTTCGGCCTATTCGGCAGCATGCTGCGCAAGAACTGAACGAAGGCCGACGGCACTTCCATATCCACCATAAAATAAGCGCGGTAGGAACTGAATAAAATATCCAGGTGGTAGCGGCTGACCAACACCGTATCGAGATAGAGTTTGCCGTTTTTATCGTGGAGTATCGGGATCGCGAAAGGCGATTCGTGATTCCCGTTGATGATCTTGCCGACCAGATAAGCGCCCTTATTGCGGTAAAACAGCGAACTTAAAATCTGAATCTGATGGTTCGCCTCGAGGTGAAACGGCCGTATCAAAAGGCGACGCCAGACCGCCATGACGCAGCTCAGATCGCGTTTTAGATCGGCGAATGGGCGGGTCAGCTTGAGGTCGGCGACGATTTCGTCGATGGCGCGGCGCAACCCGACTTTGCGCGGGTAATAGCAGCGATAGGCGGGTGGCTCCGAGTCCATATACTCGGTGGAAATCGCCGGGCGCACGAAAATATAATCGTTATGAAAATAGGTGCGGTGCAAGATGCTGCAGCAAACCGAGTTGAAAAAGCTCTCCGCCAGTTCCGGTTGTTTGTGATTGCTCAGCAGCCCAATGTAATTCAGCTTGATCTGCTGCCATTCCGAACCCAACGATTCAGCATGAAACTCCCGTTCAAGATGCTCGACCGATTCTTTCACCCGCTGATCGTAAAACAGAATTCGATCACGGTTAGCCTTCTGGCCGATTACCCATTCGCCTTGCTCGAAGCGCGCCGTCGCAGCCTTGCTGGTTTCCTGAAAGATACGATAGTGCTTGTTGAAACCGTCCAGCAGCGCACGTGCCACGGCGTAGGCAACATCGGTTTTGATGATCGGGTTCGCGCGTTCCATTACAACTTTCGTGTAGTTGTCGTTTTCTTCCTGGGGATTATAGAGTGGGTCGCGTACTTTGACATAGCAGTTAGTAGCGCAGAAAAGCGTGGCATAACTACACCTGCTGCCAGTCGCTGGCCTCGGGCCACTAGTAGCATAAATACAAGTGCTGCCAGGGGCTGGCCTCGGGCCACTAGTATCGCCTTCTGCCGATGCAACATGCGTCGAAGGCAATTCGTTGTTCGTTGGGTTACGCTTCGCTAACCCAACCTAGATTTTTTCTCGGGCGCCAGGTAGCGACCCGAATCATTCGATCACCTGGTCGGCCCGCACACGCATCACCTCCGGTACCACGATGCCCAGTTGCCGCGCCGCCCTGGCATTGACGATGAGCTTGAACTCGCGCGGCTCCTCGATCGCCATCGCGGCCGGCTTTTCGCCTTTGAGGATGCGCGCCACGTAGTGCCCGGCGCGGCGGTAGATGTCCTCGAAGTCGGGGCCGTAGACCGCGATTGCGTCGCCGGCCAACTGCGGCACGTCGTGCATGAAAGGCATCCGGTATTTGGTCGACAGCAGCGCCAGTTTGTCGGTGATGTCCTGGTTGCTCGTCATCGGCGCGGTGATGACCGCCTGGACCCTGGCTTCCTGGGCGCGCTTGAGGGCCGCTTCCAGGTCGATCTTGCCGGCATCGACCGGAATTCGTACCAGGGTCAGGCCGAGCTTGGCGGCCGACTTGTCCATCAGCGCCATTTCCTCTCCACAACTGGCGAGCAGGCCCTCGTCGATGAAGGTGCCCAACCGCTTGATTCCCGGGATCATCTCGGTGAGGAGTTGCATGCGCTTGCCGATCAGTTCGGCGTTGGCGGTCGTAACTCCGGTGATGTGCTTGCCCGGGCGCGCCAGCGACACCGCGTAATCGGCCGCGACCGGGTCGGTGACGGTGGCGATCACGGTCGGGATGCGCCGGCTGGCGTACCAGGCGGCATCGGCCATCGGCTTGGCCGGGGCGAAGAACACGTCGACCTTCTCGGCGGCGATCTCGCGCGCCAGGGCGCGCAGCTTGCGCAGGTCGCCGTTAGCCGATCGGCTGACGAACTCGAGATTCTTGCCCTCGACGTACCCGGCTTCGCGCAAACCCTTGATGAAGCCGCGCGTCGTGAGCTCGCTATACATGCCGCTGGATTGCAGCATCAGCCAGCCGACCCGGGCCGGGCGATCCTGGGCCTGAGCTGCGCTACTTATGAGCACCATCGCGACGAGAGCCGCTTTGGCCGCCTTGCTGAAATTGTCCATTGTCATTCTCCTGCGCTGGTCCGGCGAATAGGGATTTTAAACGCCCTTTTTCTCCGACCCTCAATTTAATGCTATGCCCGCGGGTAGTCAATCGCGTAGGAGCCTGTCGGACTTAAAGAATCGTAGCGAAAAAGGTGCTGAGTGAGGACAGATTTTGACGATTTCGCCGGGCAATAGTGGTTCTATTGCCCAAGAAAGCGGCGAAATACGGGGTGGCCTCGGGCCATGGACCGCTCAGCGCCTTTTGCAGCCGATTTCTGGCAGCGGCGCATCGAAATCAGCGGCTATCTTGATTTTGCCTTTCAGCATCCCAAAGCGAATGGGGCCGAGATCGGCGCTGAGTTTGGTCAGCCGCGCAACCGGCTTCCCACCTCGCGCGATCACAACATCTTGACCGGAGGCTGCCTGATCGACGAGCTTGGAAAGGTGTGTTTTTGCTTCGTAAAGATTAATGGAGGACATGTTCGTTCCCGGGTTGTTACGGCTAGACCAAGTCTAGTCATTTCCCTTAACGGGATCAAGGGCGAAAGGCGTTTTTTTGTAGGGCAGAAAAAGCGTAGTATAAGTACAAGTACAAGTGCTGCCACTAGCAGGCGCTCCGAAAGTTTTTTCTTTCCCTCGGAAGGCTGGCGAGTCAGGCCAGCGAGTCAGGATTTTTTTCGGGCTAGCCGGCGAGCAGTATCTGAATGATGTCCGCATCCTTGCCTTTCTCCGCGATCGACAAAGGCGTGGCGCCGTCTTTGTCCTCTGCCAGCAAGGATGCTCCCCCTTTGAGCAACAGCATGACCACCTCCTTATGGTGGTTTGCGACGGCCTTGTGCAACGGAGTTGCGCCGTCATTCGTGGCTAGGTTCGGATCGGCTCTGGCGTGCAGGAGTCGGGTGACAAGCCCGGCATGACCCCTGGCAGCCGCCTGCAGCAGGGGCGTAAGGCCATGGTTGCTCTGGGCGTTGACCGTGGCGCCTTTATCCATCAGCAGGATCACCACCTCTTCATAGCCGTTCAAGGCGGCCCAGTGCAGGGGAGTTAACCGCCGCGGTCCTGGGCGTGGATATTGGCGCCGTGCTTGATGAACAATCGGGCGCCGTCTTCCCGGACATTGAAGGCGGCGACCATCAACGGCGTCCATTCCCTCGAATCGCGCACGTCGACCGACATGCCGGCGCTTAGGAACAACAGCACTCGCGCAGGATCGCCCGATTCGACGGCCTTCATCAGGTCATTGGCGGTAAATCTCAGGCCGAGCTCCTGGAGCTGACTCAGGGCTTTGTCGCGTTCAATGTGCCATACATTGTCTTTCCCCTTAGGTTTTCTCTGGATCTCGTCGTAAGCAATCGACAGGGAAAAAATTTCGCGCGCGACTTCCGGAGGAAATCCTTGTCGGTCGGGTCGGTTCGCGATAAGTAACTCGGAAAAATAGTCCTCGATCGCTGCTGTGCCCCACAAAGCGACGATTTTCTCGAACACGCGTGCATAGTGGGCTTCGAGCTGCAGAGGATATCTGTCCTCGAAGCCGCCCTTCAGATAGTCCATCAACTGTTCATTCATTTTCCACCCGACAGGCGGACAGCCTGTTTCTTAATGACGGCACGGTTTGCATTAAGTTTTCCCGTTGATGCCTGGCCTTGGTCGCAAAACCACCCTAGCTTCGGCGCGATGGCATACCTTGTGGCATGTGTCATAGTTTATCTTTCGCAATGATGATCCTTATACGCCTTCGAATGCGAATATCAAGTAGGGACCATGCTTTATGTACGCTGCGCCACGAAGATTTGATCCTGAAGGGTTGTCCGGGGCCTGCCCGCGCCCTTGATGCTGGATGGTGTGTAATTTGACGCTTCTTTTAAGCACACGACACAATCGGTATCAGCCCATGATAACGATTGTTCATAGCCGTTGCTTTACTGTTTTTGCTTTGCGCCGCAAAGTCCTGTTTTAGTAGCAGATGTGTGCGATATCATCCAGCCATAGGTGCGCCCCGGATTTGCAGGTAACAAGTCCGCTCCTCGGCGAACTAGCCGGCGCTTTTATATTAAGCTGTGGGTGCGTTTCATATAATCATCAAGGCTCAAGGAGGCAGTACCAATGGCAACAGGGAAGCCGATCTACAAATCGCTCTATTTTCAAGTAATCGTCGCCATCGTTGCAGGAGTATTGCTCGGCCATTTTTTTCCCCAAATCGGCGCATCGATGAAGCCTTTGGGCGATGCCTTCATCAAGCTCATTAAAATGATGATCGCTCCGATTATCTTTTGTACCGTGGTCGTCGGCATTGCGGGAATGGAAGACATGAAGCGTGTCGGCAAGACAGGTGGACTGGCGCTGCTTTACTTTGAAGTCGTAAGCACCATCGCGCTGATCATCGGTCTGGTGGTCGTCAACGTGATCGAGCCCGGCGTAGGCATGAACGTCGATCCCAACTTGCTGGACACCCAAGCGATTGCCGCTTATACAGGTCCCGGCAAGACCCAGGGCACGGTCGATTTTTTGTTGAACGTGATACCGTCAAGCGTGGTCGACGCGTTCGCCAAAGGAGAGATACTGCAGGTCCTGTTTTTTTCCGTATTGTTCGGATTCGCGCTGCATTCGTTCGGGGGCCGGGGAACCCTGGTATTCGACTGGATCGAAAAAAGCTCCCATGTGCTGTTCGGTATGGTCGGCATAATCATGAAAGTTGCGCCGATCGGCGCATTCGGAGCGATGGCTTTCACCATCGGTAAATACGGCGTGGACAGTCTGTTTTCGCTGGCGAAGCTCATGGCCACGT
>JALYOK010000101.1 GCA_030856925.1 Pseudomonadota bacterium | reverse complement strand
GGGAGATGCTGGGCCTTCGCATGCGCATGAGCAGCGGTTCCGTTCTTAAAGTTTTCAAAATCGGCGATGAACTGACTTCGCTGGAAGAGACGCTGCCGCTCGATAAACGCGTCATCTTCAAATCCGGTCGCATTAAAAGCTCTCTGTTCGCCGCGACCGACTCCGCCGATATACCGGATGCCATCGCAACGCAGCTCGCCAAACTTTTTGCCACGGAAATCGATTTTCATCACGACATTCAGAAGGACGACCAATTCGCCGTTGCCTATGAAGCCTACTTTGACGGAGCGGACCCAATTAGGGTCGGACGACTGATCGCGGCGGAATTCATCAATCGCGGAGAGAGCCATCGCTTGGCCTATTACGAAGACGGCATCGGTGACGGGGAATACTTCACGCCGGACGGAAAGAGCCTGAATCGCGCATTTCGGCGCTCGCCGTTGGAATTTTCACGAGTAAGTTCCGGGTTTAGCAGATCGCGTTTACATCCTATTTCAGGCGAGTGGCGCGCCCACCGTGGCGTCGATTTCCCTGCCCCGGCCGGCACGCCGATTTTGTCGACCTGCAACGGTATCGTGGATTACGTCGGTCGCCAAAATGGTTACGGCAACGTGATTGAACTCAAGCATCATAACCAGTTCGGCACGCTTTACGCTCATCTATCGGGTTTCGCGTCGGGCATGAGGAAAGGCGCGCAGGTAAAACAAGGTCAGATCATCGGTTACGTCGGCAACACCGGCTGGTCCACCGGTCCGCATTTGCACTACGAGTTTAAGGTCGCCGGCGTGCAGCAAGATCCTCAGGGCAAGGCCGTTCCTATCGCGATGCCCGTCGTGCCGGGATTCAAAGCAATTTTCGAACTCACAGCCAAGCCGTTATTTGCGCAACTGGACATGATGCGCGAGACGGCCAGCGCCGTTAGTTTCGAGTAAGCCCGCGCCGATATTTAGAGCAACAAATGCAGTTGCAAAAAAATGGGGAACTCGGGTTCCCCATTTTTTCTTGATGGCGCAGTTAGCGTCTAGGTCGAAAAGGACGAACCACAACCACACGTGGACGCCGCGTTAGGATTCTTAATGACGAATTGTGAACCTTCCAGATTTTCCTGATAATCGATTTCGGCGCCCACCAGATACTGATAGCTCATCGGGTCGATTAACAACGTAACGCCATTCTTGTGCATGGCGGTATCGTCTTCGGTGGTCTCTTCGTCGAACGTAAAGCCGTACTGAAATCCTGAGCAACCGCCACCGGTGACGAACACTCGCAGCTTAAGGGCGTCGTTACCCTCTTCGTTGATTAGCTCTTTCACTTTGTTGGCGGCGCTGTCGGTAAAAACCAGCGGCGCCGGCAATTCTGCTACTGCGTTCATTAAAAATCTCCTAAACAGTGTCCCATTATATGCCGTCCGCCAGGCGCTGGGTCAATTTAGTACATTGGGTCTGAGCTCCACCACTTTCAAGTCCTTGCCGGGTTCGTGGCTGAGCTTGCCCGTTGCCACCGCGCCGATATGAATCTCGCTGGTTTTGTATCCCACCTCGATCGCAAAATTCGAGAGATTCACGCCATTTTGTCCGCGATCACGTCAGGGCAAGACCGGTACCTGATCGAGGCCCAAGGTTTCGGGCAGGCCGAACATGAGGTTCATGTTCTGAACCGCCTGGCCAGCGGCGCCCTTGACCAAGTTGTCGATCACGGAAAGCACCACTACGACATCGCCGCCTTGCGGCCGATGGACTGCAATGCGGCAGAAATTGCTGGCACGCACCGAACGCGTGTCGGGCTGGCTGCCGGCGGGCAGCACATCGACGAAGGGTTCGACCGCGTAACGCTTTTCGAACAGGGCCTGCAGATCCACTTCTTTTGTCAGACGCCCATACAGCGTGGCGTGAATGCCGCGGATCATGGGGACGAGATGGGGCACGAAGGTTAGGCCCACCTCATGGCCCGCCGCCCGCGCCAAACCTTGCCGAACCTCCGGCAAATGACGATGGCCCGCGACACCATAAGCCTTAAAATTGTCCGAGGCTTCGGAAAACAGTATATGGGTCTCGGCCTTGCGTCCCGCGCCGCTGACGCCGGATTTCGTGTCGGCGATTAGGTGCTGGTCGTCGACGATACCTGCTTCAACCAGCGGCAAGAAACCCAATTGCGTTGCCGTAGGATAGCAACCGGGATTGGCGACGATGCGCGCGCCTTTGATCATGTCGCGATTGACCTCCGGTAACCCATAGACGGCTTCTTGGACCAATTCCGGACAAGCGTGAGTCATGCCATACCATTTTTCCCAGACGGCGATATCTTTGATCCTAAAATCTGCCGCCAAATCAATGACTTTTACCCCAGCACTGAGCAATGCCTGCGCCTGCATCATGGCAACACCATTGGGCGTTGCAAAGAAAACCAAATCACAGGACAAAAGCCCGGCGTCTTTGGGATCGCTGAATTTTAGATCAACGCAGCCACGCAGACTGGTAAACATCTCAGCCACCGGCATACCCGCCTCCTTACGAGAGGTGATGGAGGCTAGCTGCGCTTTCGGGTGCCGCGCCAAGATCCGCAGCAGTTCGACACCCGTATATCCCGTACCACCGACTATGCCGATCTTGATCATGAATAACCCCGTTTATGAGTAAGAGTATAGGGCGACGCGAGACGGAAAAAACTCCAGCAACAAAAAAGCCGCCAGACACGGCGGCTTTTTTGCGGAGATACAACAGAGTTAACGCTTGGAGAACTGCTTGGCGCGCCGTGCTTTGCGTAGACCCACTTTTTTACGTTCCACTTCGCGAGCATCGCGGGTGACCAAACCCGCTTTTTTGAGCGCCGCCTTCAGCGCTACATCGTAATCGATCAAGGCGCGGGTGATCCCGTGGCGCACGGCGCCGGCTTGGCCCGATTCCCCGCCGCCGAAGACATTCACCATTACGTCAAACGACGTCAGGTTATTGGTCAATTCGAGCGGTTGGCGCACGATCATACGCCCGGTTTCGCGAGAGAAATACTGGTCAACTGGCTTTTCGTTAACGATGATGTTGCCGCTGCCGGCTTTAATGAATACTCGCGCGACGGAGCTTTTGCGGCGACCCGTTCCGTAATAATAATTTCCGATCATACCTTGTCCTTAAACTGTGAGCGCCAGGGGTTGCTGGGCGACGTGCGGATGGCTCGCTCCCGCGTAGACCTTGAGCTTTTTGATCATGGCATAGCCGAGTGGACCTTTGGGCAACATACCCTTGACCGCCTTCTCCAGCACGCGACGCGGGAAGCGCGCCTGCATTTTGTTGAAATTGGTTTCGTAGATACCGCCCGGGTACGTACTGTGGCGATAGTATTTCTTGTTCTCGGCTTTGTTGCCGGTGACTTTCAGCTTTTCCACGTTCACAACGACGATAAAGTCGCCGGTATCGACGTGAGGCGTGTAAATTGGTTTATGCTTGCCGCGCAAACGAAGCGCGATCTGCGCTGCCAGGCGGCCAAGGACCAGGCCATCGGCGTTGATAACGAACCAGTCGTGCTTCACTTCGTGCGCTTTGGCGGAGAAGGTCTTCATGAAAATCCCTACTGTTGGTGCCACAAAACTTGTAATTATAAAAATTCGGTGAGATCTTGTCAAAGTAAATGATTTTTCGAAGAAAGTTCCACACGCCGGTTGTTGAATTAGCGATGCAGTCCTCAACGACCAAAGAATAACGCCTCATCTTTCTATCTATGCTGAAAGGCAATACCAATGTGGCCCTCAGAGCATACAGCGCCACGAGAAAGTATCTACGCGCCTCCTGGCGAGCTGGATGATTTGCTTCTGAGCGATGAGGGCGCCACGACCGTTAGCTTGGCTGAGGGCTCAGTGCGCAACCGCCTGTTCAAGACAGGCGCTACATCGATCTACGCGATTTACGTAAACGCGGTAGGCGCGGCGCTTTCGTAACCAAGAACATCTCCGGTGAAGCCCGCCCAGCGTTCGGTCTGCGGGCTTTTTCTTGCCGAGCCTCGCCGGAAACCCCCCATCGGATTCTTCGCAACTTAGCGAGCTCGTTTGACCATTGATATAATTGTCGATCGGATCGATACATGAGCTGCGATGAAAGCACGGATTAAATGGGTGGAAGGCGTATCCTTTCTCGGCGAATCGGAAAGCGGCCACGCGATGCTGATGGACGGCGCGCCGGACGCGGGCGGCCGCAATCTCGGCATGCGCCCCATGGAAACCCTGTTGATCGGCGCCGGCGGCTGCACCGCGTTCGACGTGATCTTCATTCTTAAAAAAGCGCGGCAAAACGTCACCGACTGCGTGGCGGAAATCGACGCCGATCGCGCGCCGACAGATCCAAAAGTGTTCACCAAGATTCACTTCCATTTCATCGTCACCGGAAAAAATCTCAATCCAACCCAAGTGCAACGGGCGATCAATTTGTCCGCGGAAAAATATTGCTCCGCCTCCATTATGCTCGGCAAGACCGCGGCAATGACCCACGACTTCGAGATTCGCGAGGCGGCATGAGCATCACCGTTCAGGACGCGCTCAATCGTCTGATCGACCAAAACGAGTTGTTCTTCGACGAGATGCTCGAGATCATGGGACAGATAATGCGCGGCGAAGTGTCGCCGGTGCAAACCGCCGCGATCCTCATGGGCCTGCGCGTAAAGGGCGAGACCATCGGCGAGATCGCCGCGTCGGCGCAAGTGTTGCGCGAACTCTCCACCAAAGTCGAGCCGAAGGACCGCAACCATCTGGTCGACACCTGCGGCACCGGCGGCGACCGGCAGCACACGTTCAACATTTCCACCACCGCGGCCTTCGTCACCGCTGCAGCGGGCGCGAAAGTTGCCAAGCATGGCGGCCGTTCCGTGTCCTCGTTAAGCGGCAGCGCCGACGTGTTGGAAGCACTCGGCATAAACATCATGCTCACGCCGGAACAAGTGGCGCGCTGCATCGATCAAGTGGGCATCGGTTTCATGTTCGCGCCGAGTTTTCACAGCGCGATGAAACACGCGGCGCCAATCCGCAAGGAACTCGGCGTTCGCACAATTTTCAACATTCTCGGCCCGCTGATCAATCCCGCGACGGCGCCAAATCAGGTGATGGGCGTATTCCATCCGGACCTGGTCGGCATTCAAGCGCGGGTCTTGAAACAACTCGGCAGCCGCCACGTGATGATCGTCCACGGCCTCGATGGTCTCGATGAGATCACCCTGAGCGGTTCCACCATGATCGCGGAATTGAAGGACGGCCACGTCGAGGAATACCAAATCGAACCGGCGATGTTCGGACTGAAGACGGTATCGACCCAAGCGCTGCGCGCCACGGACGCCGGCGACTCGAAAGCAATTCTGTTGCAAGTCCTCGACAACCAACCCGGCCCGGCCCGCGACATCGTCGCCCTGAACGCCGGCGCGGCGATTTATGTCTCCGGCCTCACGTTAAGCTTGAAAGATGGCGTAGCCAAAGCGCTGGAGGTGCTGGATTCCGGCGCAGCAAAACAAAAACACGATCAACTTGTGATGATAAGCCAATCCTTCAACGGCTGAGCTATGTCGGACGTCCTGCAAAAAATCCTCGCGGTGAAAGCCGAAGAAATCGCCGCCGCGAAAAGCGAAAAACCACTTTACGCAATCCGTCGCGAAGCGGAAGAAATGGCGCCTGCGCGCGATTTCGTCGCCGCATTAAAATTGAAAACAGGCCAAGGTAAACCTGCCGTCATAGCAGAAATAAAAAAAGCCAGCCCAAGCAAAGGCGTGTTGCGCGAACATTTCGTCCCATCGGAAATCGCCAAGCGCTATGCGCAACACGGCGCGGCGTGCCTATCGGTATTGACCGACCGGCAATTTTTTCGGGGTAATTCCGAGCACTTGAAACAAGCGCGCGCCGCGTGCGAATTGCCGGTGCTGCGCAAGGATTTCATGGTTGACGAATATCAAATCTATGAAGCCCGCGCCATCGGCGCCGATTGTATTCTGCTTATCGTCGCTGCATTGGAAGTACCGCGCATGCAAGCACTGGAGGCCGTCGCCCAGGCGCTAGGCATGGCCGTGTTGGTCGAGGTTCACGACCGCGCGGAACTGGACCTAGCGCTGTGTCTTAACACCCCCCTGGTGGGAATTAACAATAGAAACTTGCGCACCTTCGGCACCGATCTCAACACCACCCTCGAACTCATTCGCGACATCCCAAGTGAGCGCCATGTCATCACCGAAAGCGGCATTGTGACAAAAAGCGATGTGACACTCATGCGCGAACACAATGTCCATTCGTTTCTCGTAGGCGAAGCATTCATGCGCGCCGAGGATCCGGGTGACGCATTGAGGGCATTATTTTCATAGCACCTGCCAGCGACCAATCCCAGCTTGCCACCTGGCAAGGCATGGCCTGCAAGGCAATCTCCACGCGGCTGGCAGCCGTGCCGCGCGAAATCTAGCAAGGACGCAATTTGCCGCGCGCAGGGCAAGTCTCTATAATTCAAGCCATTGCTGACGTAGCTCAGTTGGTAGAGCAACTGATTCGTAATCAGTAGGTCGGAGGTTCGACTCCTCTCGTCAGCACCACCCTTGCAATATCCGCCCGCTCGCTCTGAAACGCATCTGCGCATGAGTAAAGC
>JALYOK010000091.1 GCA_030856925.1 Pseudomonadota bacterium | reverse complement strand
TTTACCACCAGCAGGGGTCACCATCAGAAACAAGCCGCGTCCATCGAACAGCTTGGCGGGCTTAGGTCCCGGCTTGACATTGCGGACTGCGGTATCGGTCAGGGCCAAAGTGGGGTAACTCCCTTTCACAAAGTGGGGTTACCCCTAAGAGTTACCCCTCTTCAAACGTGGATGCGTCAGGACAATAATAGACTAGCATCGATGGAAAAAGCAATAAAAAACCCGCACTTAGGCGGGTTATGTGGATGTTATTGGATGGTGTTGGATGGGGCTTTGGTGGAGATAGGCGGGATCGAACCGCCGACCTCTTGCATGCCATGCAAGCGCTCTCCCAGCTGAGCTATACCCCCAAGTGATGAACGATTATACGGTCGCCCAACGACACTGTAAAGTTGTTGAAACTACTGAGCTCCGTAGTAAGTTCGCAGATGGAAACAGTAGCGCCGCCAGAATCCAACAAGAACTACGCTGTTAGTCTTGGTAACGCGGCGCCACGCGATTCACTGCCGCTAATGCAACGAATTAATCTAGACCATGCCCACGTAATCGGTTACTTCCGCGCGGGTTTGTCGCTTAACGCGCTGGTCGTAGGCCGGTGGCGGTATTTTCTTTCCCGGCTATACCGTTCCACCGAATAGTCCACCCTGACGCTGAGCACAATTTCGAGGTTTCACTATTTTCCAGTTCGCGTTATTCTATCGCCTAAAAGGCGGAGCCATTTCGCTTTAGCTATTTCTCAAGATTGAATAGGACAACTTAAATTGTTTCAAAAGGACCGCTCATGACCAACATTCGTTTCCTGTTACCAGCCGCCGCGCTGTTCATCTTCAACGCTTGCACGACCGATAGTCTGGGTGACGCCAAGTTCAAGGCCGCTATCGCGCGTGCGCATGAAGATCATATGCTTGCCCTGCGCGGTTGCGAGCAATTTTCCGGTGACGCTAAATCAATGTGCCGCACCGAGGCGGGTATCGCGCAGACCAAGACCGTTGCCACCGCCAAAGCCGAGAACCTGGGCACCACGGAAGCCTTGACCCAAGCTGAGCTCGACAACGTGGATGCCGATTGGACGCTTGCGAAAGAGAAATGCAACGCTTTCGGAGGCGACGTCAAAACCGAGTGCCTTGCCAAAGCGCGCGCCGCCCACGATACGTCCGTCGCCGAAATCAAAACCAACACCGACAAACAGGAGGCCGAATGGAAATCCGCCGTGGCCCAATGCTCGGAACTCGCTGGAACCTATCGCAGCACCTGCATGGCGGAAGCTCGCGCCAGATACGGGCGATAGCGCTACTCTGATAGTCGATGCCCGGAGAACCTGATGGATATTGCTTAACAGACCATTCACTGCCCCGAGGCACGCTGGATGCGGCTTCCGGCAAAGCAAATTCTGCAGGGCGGCGAGCTTAGCCAATTGCCCTTGTGCCTCACCGGTGAATCGTCCGCTACGCGCTGCCCACCGTCAGCTAAATGTGCTCCGCCAATTCGAATTTCGCGATTTGATTGCGATGCACTTCGTCGGGACCATCGGCGATGCGCAGCAATCGCGCGGTCGCATAGGCGAATGATAAGCCGAAGTCATCGGTAACACCCGCGGCGCCATGGGCCTGGATTGCCCAATCGACCACCTGGCAAGCCATAGTGGGCGCAGCAACTTTAATCATCGCGATTTCTTTTTTGGCTGCCTTATTGCCCACGGTGTCCATCAGCCATGCAGTTCTTAGCGTAAGCAAGCGGACCTGATCGATCATGATGCGCGATTCGGCGATACGCTCTTGTGTCACGGTCTGTTCCGAAATCGCCCTGCCGAACGCTACGCGCGACTTCGTGCGCCTACACATTTTCTCCAGCGACCGTTCGGCGAGGCCGATTAAGCGCATGCAATGGTGGATGCGCCCCGGCCCGAGGCGACCCTGCGCGATCTCAAAACCGCGGCCTTCACCCAGCAGCATGTTGCTCACCGGCACGCGGACATTGTCGAACAACACCTGCGCGTGACCGTGGGGCGCATCGTCGAACCCGAACACGGGCAAGATACGCTCAATGGTGACGCCCTTGGTTCCGAGCGGAACCAGGATCATTGATTGTTGCTGATGGCGGTTCGGATTGGCGGGATCGGTCTTGCCCATCACAATCAGAATCTTGCAATGAGAATGCGGCGCGCCGGAGGTCCACCACTTGCGACCATTGATGACATAATCGTTGCCGTCACGCTCGATGCGCGCCGCGATGTTAGTCGCGTCGCTCGAGGCGACCGCGGGCTCGGTCATGGCGAAGGCCGAACGGATCGTGCCTTCCAGCAGCGGTTCCAGCCATTCTTTCTGCTGCGCCGGCGTGCCGTAGCGGGAGATGACTTCCATGTTGCCGGTGTCGGGTGCGGAACAATTGAACACCTCCGGCGCGAACGGCGAGCGGCCCATGATCTCGCATAGCGGTGCGTATTCCATATTGGTGAGGCCTGCTCCATATTTGCTTTCCGGTAAAAACAAATTCCATAGCCCCGCTGCTTTTGCTTTCGTTTTCAGCTCCTCGATCAACGGCGGCTGCTGCCAGCGATTCTTGTTTATCTCGGCCTGGATGTTGAGTTCATTGGGATAGATCTCTGCATCCATAAAGCCGCCCACACGCTGTTCAAGATCTTTCACTTTTGCGGAATACTCAAAATCCATAGTGCCCTCCTTATAATGAATGGCTAAACAATTTAACGACCGTTGCCAATCGCCCGCGATGGGACATACCTCGGACGACACCTATGCATACAAGTTGTTACAAAGTCACTGCGTCCTTTTGAAGCACCGCTCGTTATTCGCCATACCGACCAACTACAGGAGACAAACATGAGCCGGTTAGCAATAGTGAGTGGAATATTAGTAGCGAGTTTAGCAGGACAAGCTCAGGCCGTCGGCCGACTGGCGGACGTATCCGTCTACGATCGCTCCGATGGCCGCGAATTGCCGGTCTATATTCACGGCGGCAAGTATTACGTCGCCGGCAAGCCAGGCAACGAATATGAAATCATGCTGCGCAGCCAGAGCCGGCGCGAAACGCTCGGCGTTGTCTCGGTCGACGGCGTCAACG
>JALYOK010000079.1 GCA_030856925.1 Pseudomonadota bacterium | reverse complement strand
GGCGCCATGCTCGCCGGCGCGAAGGCGCCTATGGGCTTGGCCCTGATCGCGAGGCGTTCGGCGTGGGTGGTGGCGGGAATCGACTATGTCAACATCGAAAATGGCGAGTTCGGCGGCATCCGATTCGAGCAGCGCTTCATTGAACAGAAGATGTTGTAACGTTTTGTTGTTTGGAACGACCTGGCCGGAAAGCGGGGTGGGCCTCTCCTGGCATGCATGGCCGTCGGGCAAGTTGGGTGAGGGTTGTGGCACGATGCTTCGGTTGCGGAGCGACGCTCTCTAATTTGGGACGAACGTCTTTGATCGCGGATGCGAGGCAATCAGAGCAATACCAGGTTGTCCCTGTGAATCAGTTCTAACTCGTCAACGTAACCCAGTATTGTCTCTATCTCACTGCTGGGCTGGCGCAGAATCTTGCGGGTTTCTTCCGCGCTGTAGTTGATCAAACCACGGGCGATTTCTTTTCCGCTCAAGTCTAGGCAAGCGACGGCGGCGCCGCGTTCGAACTCGCCGCTGAGGGCCGTCACACCGATGGGTAACAGACTCTTGCCTTCTTGAACTAGAGCTTTTACCGCACCCGCATCCAAAGAAACTTTACCGCGCACTTGCAGATGATCGGCGAGCCATTGTTTGCGGGCGGCGAGGGTTGGCGTTTTTGCCAGCAAAGTGGTGCCGATGGCTTCGCCTTGTGCGAGGCGCAGCAGAACATTGGGCTCGCGACCGCAGACAATAACCGTGTGGGCGCCGCTGCGCGCGGCGCGTTTGGCGGCGATAATCTTGGTCAGCATGCCGCCGCTGCCGATACGGCTGCCGGCGCCGCCGGCCATACGTTCCAATTCCGGCGCGCCGGCTTCGGCTTGGCTCACAAGTATCGCGCCGGGATCTTTGCGCGGGTCAGCCGTGTATAAGCCCACCTGATCGGTGAGGATGATCATGGTGTCGGCCTCAACTAAATTGGTCACCAACGATCCTAGCGTATCGTTATCGCCGAACTTGATTTCGTCGGTTGCCACCGTGTCATTTTCGTTGATGACGGGAATGACATTGAGCTCAAGCAGAGTGAGCAAGGTGGAGCGCGCGTTTAGATAGCGTTTGCGTCCCGCCAAATCGTCGTGGGTCAACAGTATCTGCGCGGTGGCAAGGCCATGCTCGCGAAAGAAGGATTCGTAGACTTGCACCAAGCCCATCTGCCCGACCGCGGCCGCCGCTTGCAACTCGTGCAGCGCGTGGGGTCTACGCGTCCAGCCTAACCGCTGTAAGCCCTCTGCGACGGCGCCGCTGGAAACCAGCAACACTTGCTTGCCGAGGCGCTTCAGTTCCGCGATCTGCGCGACCCAGCCCGCGATGGCAGCGTGATCTAGACCCGCGCCATTATTGGTCAACAGGCTGCTGCCGATCTTGACGACGAGGCGGGTCGATTGTTTTACGACGGCGGTCATTAGGGTGTTTCCGATTCCGGTTCGGGTTTTTTTGTTTGATCCAAATGATTCATGATGGCGTAAGTTAGCGCCTTACAGCCGGCGCCGGTCAAGGCCGAAATGGTGAAGCATGGATCTTTGTAGTCAAGTGCTTTCTGTATTTTTTTATTTTGTTTCGCGGCTTCGGCTTCGTCTAGCATGTCGACTTTATTCGGCACCAGCCAACGCGGTTTCTTGTAAAGTTCAACGTCGTATTTTTTTAGCTCGCCGATGATCGCTTCGCCTTCCGCGCCGGGATCGGCCGCCTTATCGATAGGCGCCATGTCGATGATGTGCAGCAATAAGCGAGTGCGCGCGAGGTGGCGCAGAAACTGATGGCCGAGGCCCGCACCTTCCGCCGCGCCTTCGATCAGGCCCGGAATGTCGGCGATGACGAAACTGCGGGCTTCGTCGACCCGCACCACGCCTAAATTCGGATGTAACGTGGTGAATGGATAGTCGGCGACTTTGGGCCGCGCGGCGGAGACCGCGCGAATAAAAGTCGATTTACCCGCGTTTGGCATGCCCAGCAAACCCACGTCGGCCAGGACTTTCAATTCAAGCCTGATTTCTTTTTGCTCACCGGGTTCGCCGGGCGTGAACTGGCGCGGTGCGCGGTTAGTGCTGGATTTAAAATGAATATTGCCTAGCCCGCCCTTGCCGCCTTTTGCGACCATGGCGCGTTCGCCGTGCTTGGCGAGGTCGGCAATGAGGACGCCGGTTTCCTTGTCGCTGATCACGGTGCCGACCGGCACACGCAGAGCGACGTCGTCGCCGGATTTCCCGTAGCAGTCCGAACCGCGACCGTTTTCGCCATGTTTCGCGCGGTGGATGCGTGCGTAGCGGTAATCGATCAAGGTATTGATATTGCGATCGGCGATAGCGAAAATGCTGCCGCCGCGGCCGCCGTCGCCGCCGTTAGGTCCGCCGAACGGGATGAACTTTTCGCGCCGCATACTGGCGGAGCCGTTGCCGCCGTTGCCGGCCAGGACTTCTATGGTTGCTTCGTCAACAAACTTCATCAATTACCTTTACCATCTGGTCGGCAATTCCGGTGCGGCTTCGACGCCTTGCATTGGCGCGATCCAACAGCCGCGCAGCGCCTGGCGATGACCATTTTAATTTGCTGTGCCGAAAAAACAAAAGCCCCGTCGGACGACAGGGCTTTTAGTCTGCAACCTAAATATCGTATTTACGCGGGCGTCACGCTCACGGTGCGGCGTTTCGCGGCGCCCTTGACGCGAAACTCTACTTTTCCGTCAATTTTTGCAAATAAGGTGTGGTCCTTGCCCATGCCAACATTGTCGCCGGGGTGAAACTCGGTGCCGCGCTGGCGCACGATAATGCTGCCGGCCGGAATGGTTTCTCCGCCATAGGCCTTGATGCCGAGGCGCTTCGATTCCGAATCACGACCATTACGAGAACTGCCGCCTGCTTTTTTATGTGCCATTCTACTCGTCCTATTTCGTTACGCCGCCATCCAGCTCGTCTTGGCGTTTTTTCAGCGCGTCCCATTTGCCGGCAGCCGCCAATTCAGCTTGCTCGGCCCAGGTATCCGATTTCGCCAAATTGAAACGGCCGCTGGATTTTTTCAACATTTCCTGAACCGCGGTAGGTTCCGCCGTTGCGAGCTGCGCGAAAGTGGTGATGCCGTTGCTGACCAAAACCTGCGCGATTTTCGGCCCGACACCCTCGATTTTAGTCAAGTCATCCGGCCGCGCTTTGATCACCGGCGCTGCGTCGCTGGCGACCGTATGACCGGCGCCGTCGCTGATGGCGGTGATAAAGATTTCCGAATAATTCTGACGATGGCCTTGATGCTTTTGATAATGCTTACGGCGGCGCATCTTGAAGATCTTGACCTTGTCGTGGAGGCCTTGAGACACTACGGTGGCGCTCACGGTCGCGCCGTTCAATATCGGCGTGCCGACCATGACCTGTTCGCTATTCGCGACCATCAGAATATCGGACAAGGTTAGCGTCGCGCCGACCTCGGCCGCAACAGATTCTACTTTAATTTTGTCACCGGCCGCGACGCGGTATTGCTTGCCGCCGGTCTTGATCACTGCGTACATGGTTATCTGGGTAAGCCAAATCGGTGAACTCGGCATTCTACTAAAGTTATCCAGGCTAGTCAAAGCACCGGTAAGCCTTTACACTCCAACTCGTCAAAAACGTTTGTTGCAAGAAAATGCTCCGCCTTCGCTCGAGTTAACCCCGTTTCATGTTTGCTACCGAAAGTTTAAGGCAATTGCTCGGCGACGACATGAAGGCCGTCGATGACGTCATCCGTCGCCGGCTGCGCTCTGACGTGGCGTTGATCAATCAAATGGCCGAATACATCATCGGCGCCGGCGGTAAGCGCATGCGTCCCGCCTTGGTGTTGCTCGCTGCCGGCGTGTTTGGTCATCGTGGCGGCGGTCAACACGAACTGGCCGCAATCGTGGAGTTCATCCATACGGCGACGTTGCTGCACGATGACGTGGTCGACGAATCGGATTTACGCCGCGGCCGCGCGACGGCCAATGCACTGTTCGGCAACGCGGCCAGCGTGTTAGTGGGGGATTTCTTATATTCTCGCGCGTTCCAGATGATGGTGGACCTGAACCATATGCGGGTAATGGCGGTGTTGGCGGATACCACCAATCGGATTGCCGAAGGTGAGGTCCTGCAGCTTTTGAATTCCTACGATGCCGATACCGATGAATCGCACTACCTCACTGTCATTCGCTACAAGACCGCCGAGCTGTTTCAAGCGGCGGCGCGATTGGGCAGTATCATCGCTCGGGCTAAGCCGGTGGAAGAAGAAGCGCTGGCGAACTATGGCCTAAAGCTGGGCATGGCGTTCCAGTTGATCGACGACGTGCTCGACTATTCCGGCGACCGTGAACAAACCGGCAAGAATGTCGGCGACGATTTGGCGCAGGGAAAGGTCACGCTGCCGCTTATCCAAGCGATGACCGCCGGTCGAGATGCCGATCGCCAATTGATCCGCGGGGCGATCAAGCAGGGCGGCCGCGCGGCGTTGCAGGAGATCGTGCGCATAGTCAAGGAAACCGGTGCGCTCGAGTATGTAAAACAACGCGCGCAGGTTGAAGCGGACGCAGCAAAAGCCGCGATTGTTGTGTTTCCGAATTCTATTTACAGGGAATGTTTGATAAACTTGTGCGAATTCGCGGTTGGGCGTAGTCACTGATGCCGCAGCGAATTAATAGATTACGGAAGCTCGGAATAAGTTCGGGTTTTAAGTGAGACAAGGCGCGAACAAAAAATATTGACCCAGCATAGGGCAGCATAGGGATGATATGTGAGGCGATATTTTTTGTGAGTTAAATATTTCTACGACGAAATCGAACTTGTCATAGCTTCCATAGCGGGGTGTAGCTCAGCCTGGTAGAGTACTGCGTTCGGGACGCAGGAGTCGGAGGTTCGAATCCTCTCACCCCGACCAAGTTAAGGAGGTTTAACTAAATCTATCCCGGTCGCTGTGGTTTTCGGTGGCTGGAATGGGACGACTAAAGAACTGAGGAATTCCGGACGGAAAAAAATGCATTCTTACGCTCCGTTAAGTTCAAAGCAATGACTGGAAATTTTGAATAAGTTTATTTTACTGCTGATCCTGGGAATCGTTGCGTACGCCATTTTCAAAAGTTACGCGCGCCGCGGTCAACGTCACGAAGATCACGAAAATCAGGGGAGATCAAACGAGGACATGGTGAAATGCGCGTATTGCGGCGTCCACATGCCGACCAGCGAATCCACCCTGTCCAAAGGAAACTATTTCTGTAGTAATGAGCATCGCGTGCTGCACAATAGGTGATCGAATCGGGCGCCACCGTCCTGTTTGATCTCCTGTCTCGTCAGTTGGACAGGCGCGAATTTCGGTATGTGCCACCGGAATCCTACTGGCGATCTCTAGTTTATTTCAACGTCTACCGGCTAATTGTCGGCCTGACGCTTGGCATTCTGACCTGGTACTCGAGCGGTCGCGTCGTGGCCGGCTCGCAGTACCAGGAACTCTTCTATTTCGCTTGCTTCGGCTCGGCGCTGACCGCGTTGCTCGCTATCGTCGCGTGCAACTGGAGGCGACCGGCATTCTTGATGCAGCTTGCGTTCGCCTTGATCGCCGATATCGGGTTTGTCACTGGGATGATTTACGCCAGCGGCGGAATCGGCAATGGGCTGGAATTGTTGTTGTTCATCACGCTGGCGGCCGGTGGCCTTATCGGCCGCGGACGGCTTGCAATGTTTTACGCCTCCCTTGCAACCATCGCGGTATTGCTGGAGGAAACGCTGCGCATGTTCGCCGCTGACTACGGCCCGCAATATTTGCAAACGGGCCTGTTAAGCGTGGGTTATTTCGCTGTCGCTTGGCTGGCGCATACGCTCGCGCAGCACACCCGCGAAAGCGAGCAGTTGGCGGAAAAGCGCGGCGTCGACCTCGCTAATTTAGCTCAGGTCAACGAGATGATTTTGCGCGACATGGCCGACGGCGTCATCGTCGTTGACAGCGACGGTGTCATACGCACTCGAAACGGCAAGACAGAAGATCTGTTGGGCCCGCTTCCCATCAACGCGACCGAGCCGCGATTGCGGGAGTATTCGCCGGAACTGGCGGAGTGGTTGGTGGGCTGGCGCAGCAATCCCACCAATCGTTTCATGCTGATGCGTTCTCCCGTCGCCGCCAAACAGATGCGGGTGCGTTTTGTGCCGATCGGCGACGAGGCGATTCAGGGCGCCGTAATTTTCTTGGAAGACCTGGCGCAAGAACAAGCCCAGGCTCGGCAAATCAAGCTGGCGGCGCTGGGGCGCCTGACAGGGAACATCGCGCACGAGATCCGCAATCCGCTGTCTTCCATCAGCCATGCGACCGAATTGTTGCAGGAGAGTGAGTTAGACGCAACCGGACAAAAGCTCTGCCGCATCATCCGCGACAATACCGAGCGCCTGGGACGCATGGTGAGCGATGTGCTGGAATTGAACCGTTCCGATCGCGCCAAACCGGAAGAACTAGATTCCAACACCTACTTGAATAGTTTTATCGAGCAGTTGCGCCAAGTGGAGAAAATCCAACCTGATATTATTTCGCTTGAGTTAAACGTCAAAGGGACGCTATATTTCGATCCGAACCACCTACACCAAATATTATGGAATTTGACACGCAATGCGCTGCGTCACTGCAAAATGATGGCTGGAAGCGTCCGGGTTTGCCTTAATCGATCGCCCCAGCCGAGCACGCTGCAACTCGATATCATGGACGACGGCCCCGGCGTGCCGGCGGATATGCTGACGCGTTTGTTTGAACCTTTTTTTACCACGGAAAGCCAGGGAACCGGGCTGGGTCTTTACATAGCACGCGAATTGGCGGAGGCTAACGATGCCGCACTCGATTACGTCGAGTTGGCCCCGGGCGCCCATTTTCGTGTCCTGATTCGGAGTGAGCGATGACCGCACGCCGTGTACTAATCGTCGACGACGAAGCCGATATCCGCGATTTGTTGGAAATGACCTTGCTTCGCATGGGACTGGAGACGGCTACGGCGGGGGATCTCAAAGAAGCTTACCAGCGGCTGGAGACGGGGCATTACGACCTATGCCTAAGCGATATGCAATTGCCCGATGGCTTGGGCCTCGAGCTTTTAACGCATATCGGCAAGTCCTACCCCGGAACGCCCGTCGCCGTCATTACGGCGCACGGCAGCGCCGAGAATGCCGTGGCGGCATTGAAAGCTGGGGCCTTCGACTATCTTGCCAAACCGGTGTCGTTACAGCAACTGCGCGATCTGGTGCGAGTTGCACTAAAACTACCGCAAAACCCGACCGGCGGCAAGAAAGCCGCGGAATCGGCGCAGGGCGGCAGCGGCCCGACCTTGGTGGGCGATTCTAAGCATCTACGTCATGCCCGCGATATGATCGACCGCCTGGCGCGCAGCCAAGCACCGGTTTACATCACCGGCGAATCCGGTACCGGTAAAGAAGTCGCCGCGCGGACCATCCATGCCAATAGTGCGCGCGCCGACGGGCCTTTTGTCGCCGTTAACTGCGGCGCGATCCCGGAAAACCTGATGGAAAGTGAGTTTTTCGGCTACCGCAAGGGAGCGTTCACCGGCGCCAATCAGGACAAGGAAGGTTTTTTTCAAGCGGCTCAAGGCGGCACTCTGTTCTTGGACGAAGTCGCCGATCTGCCGCTGCAAATGCAGGTGAAACTGCTGCGCGTTATCCAGGAAAAGAAAGTCCGACGAGTTGGCGAAACCAGCGAAGAAAACGTTAACGTCCGCATCGTCAGCGCTACCCATCAGAATCTTGCCGAACGCGTGCAGAACAGCCAATTTCGCCAGGATTTATATTACCGCTTGAACGTCATCGAACTACGCATGCCGTCGCTGCGTGAGATGCCGGAGGATGTGCCCAATATCGCTCATGCGCTTATGCGCCGGCTGGCGAGCGAAATGAACGTAGCCCTGCCGGAGCTGGCGCCGGAAGCTATCGAGGCCCTCAAGACTTATGACTTTCCGGGCAACGTTCGCGAGTTGGAAAACGTGTTGGAACGCGCGTTGGCATTATGTAACGATGCCGTCATCCGCCGCAACGACCTGTACTTATCCGAGCCCGCCGCCGAAGTGCGGGAGTCGGTCCCGACCGGTTCCCATGCGCCGCTGCCCGCCACGGGAGAATTGCCGTTGCATGAGTATCTTGACAAAGTCGAACGCGAAGCGATCATGGCGGCTCTGGAAAAAACTCGCTTCAATAAGACCGCCGCCGCCAAAGTGTTAGGCATCACCTTCCGGGCCCTGCGCTATCGCATGGAGCGGTTGGCGATAGAATAGAGCAGGATTTAGGGGTTAGGGGCTAGGTGGGGGAAGTTCAGGCTTGTTCGTTTACGGTTGATGCCGGTGGGTTCGTCTGCGGGGCGCGGTTGATTGGTTCGCCTAATTTCGATGAACGGCCGGAAGGCGCCGGCATCGATCTTCTGGTGATACATAACATTTCTTTGCCGCCGGGTGAATTTGGCGGACCGGGAGTAATCTCGTTCTTCAATAACCGTCTTGATCCGGCCGATCATCCCTATTATCAAACCATTAAAGATTTTAGAGTCTCATCGCATCTCTTTATTCGCCGCGACGGTGAGTTGATTCAGTTCGTTTCCTGCCTCAAACGCGCTTGGCATGCCGGCCTGTCATCGTGGCGCGGCCGTGAGCGGTGTAATGATTTTTCCATCGGCGTCGAGTTGGAGGGTGCGGACGACGTGATGTTTACCGACCGACAGTATCATGCGTTGGGTAACCTTACGTTGGCGCTAATGTCGGCTTATCCGATCCAAGCCGTCGTCGGTCATTCGGACATTTCCCCCGGCCGCAAAAGCGACCCCGGGCCGTTTTTTGAATGGACCCGGTATCGATCTATATTTTCCAATAAATCAGATAGTTAAGTTAATCTCATGGTTTTGTTGCAAAGTCCTTGAAAGGACTGAATTTACGCTTGACATTGGAACTCACCACCCCTAGTATTAGTTCCCTTAAGCACCCCCAACCACAATATCTTGTGGAAATACGGTGAATAGGTTGTGTATAACCTATGCATACAATCGGAATTAACGTTTATTTACAAACCCATAAAAAATCGAGGAGCTTTGATGCAAATCGCGACCGACCCTTCTCGTCTTGCTGCCGCCCCATTGTTTTCCGTTCCGCAATCTCAGGACATGTCTGACGAGCGCTATTCTTTGTTCAAAGTGGTGCGTCGCAACGGGTCAGTCGTGGCCTTTGAGCCGGCGAAGATCTCCATTGCGATGACTAAAGCGTTTTTGGCCATAAATGGCGGTCAAGGCGCCGCTTCGGCGCGCGTCCGGGAAATGGTTGGGCAGCTTACCGACCAAGTTGTGGCTGCATTGATGCGCCGCCAGCCCGGCGGTGGCACGGTGCACATTGAAGATATCCAAGACCAAGTCGAGCTGTCGCTGATGCGATCCGGCGAACACGAAGTGGCCCGCGCCTACGTGCTCTATCGCGAGGAGCGCGCCCGTATGCGCGCTCAGCAGAAGGCGCAGCAGCCGGCGGCGGAAATACCGCTCACCATGATCGTCAAGGGCCAGCGAGTGCCGCTGGACAGGGTGCGGCTGTCGGAGTTAATTGAGGAAAGCGCCCAGGGGCTCGCGGAAGTTGAGCCCAACAAGATTCTTGAATCCTTGGTTAAGGATCTTTACGACGGTGTGCCGGAGGAGGAAGTTTACAAATCTGCAATCCTGTCCGCCCGCCAGCGGATCGAGAACGATCCCGCCTATTCGCTGGTGACGGCGCGGCTGTTGTTGCACACCATACGTAACGAAGTGTTGGGCGAAGACGCCACGCAAGCGGAAATGGAACTGCGTTACCGGAGTTATTTTCCGAGTTTTATCAAAAAGGGCATCGACGCTGAATTGCTGGATCGGCGCCTGGGCGAATTCGATCTTGCAAGATTGGGCGAAGCGCTTGCGGCCGAGCGCGACTTGCAGTTCGGTTATCTTGGCCTGCAAACTCTGTACGACCGCTATTTCCTCCATGTACACGGTCACCACATCGAGTTGCCCCAAGCATTCTTTATGCGCGTTGCCATGGGCTTGGCGATTAACGAGATCGATCGCGAAACCCGCGCCATCGAGTTCTACAATGTGCTGTCGAGCTTCGACTACATGTCGTCGACGCCGACCTTGTTCAACGCCGGCACGCAGCATTCGCAGTTATCGAGCTGTTATCTGACGACGGTGGCCGACGACCTCGACGGCATTTACGAGGCGATCAAGGAAAACGCACTTCTGTCCTAGTGGGCGGGCGGTCTCGGTAACGATTGGACGCCGGTGCGGGCGCTGGGTTCTCACATCAAGGGCACGAACGGCAAATCGCAAGGTGTTGTCCCCTTCTTGAAAGTGGTCAACGACACTGCGGTCGCCGTGAATCAGGGGGGCAAAAGAAAAGGCGCGGTCTGCACCTATCTCGAAACGTGGCACCTGGATATCGAAGAATTCCTCGAGCTGCGTAAGAACACAGGTGATGACCGCCGCCGCACCCACGACATGAATACCGCCAACTGGATTCCCGACCTTTTCATGAAGCGGGTGATGCAAAACCAGGAATGGACGCTATTCTCGCCCGCCGATTGCCCCGATCTGCACGATAAATTCGGTAAGGCTTTCGAAGTCACCTATCTCGGCTATGAAGCCAAAGCGGCTAGCGGCGAACTCAAGCTGTTCAAGAAAATTCCCGCGGTGCAGCTTTGGCGGAAAATGTTGTCGATGTTATTCGAGACGGGCCATCCGTGGATCACCTTCAAAGACCCCTGCAACATCCGCTCGCCGCAGCAGCATGTGGGCGTGGTGCATAGCTCCAACCTATGTACGGAAATTACGCTCAACACCAGCGACACGGAAATCGCCGTTTGCAACTTGGGCTCGGTGAATTTGGTGAATCACTTGGTCGACGGCAAGCTCGATTCCGACAAGCTCGGCCGCACCATCAAGACCGCTATGCGCATGCTCGATAACGTCATCGACATCAATTACTACGCGGTGAAGAAGGCGCGTGATTCCAATTTGCGTCATCGTCCGGTGGGCTTGGGGCTAATGGGCTTTCAGGATTGTCTGCACGCGATGCGCATACCCTACGCCTCCGACGCCGCCATCGATTTTGCCGATAAGTCCATGGAGATGGTTGCCTACCATGCCTATTGGGCCTCCACCGAATTGGCGGAAGAGCGCGGCCGTTATGCGTCGTACCAAGGCTCGCTGTGGGATCGCGGTATCCTGCCGCAGGATTCGGTGAATCTCCTGCGTGAGGCGCGCGGTGGTCACGTCGACCTCGATCAAAGCGAATCTTTGGATTGGAGCCCGCTGCGCGAGCGTATCAAAACCTACGGCATGCGCAACTCCAATTGCGTCGCCATTGCGCCAACGGCGACCATCGCCAACATAATCGGCGTGTCCGCCTGCATTGAGCCGACTTACCAGAACCTGTTCGTGAAATCGAACTTGTCGGGTGAATTCACGGTCGTAAATGAGTATCTGGTGCGCGATTTGAAGCGTCTTGGCATATGGGACGAAGTGATGGTTGCGGATCTCAAATATTTCGATGGCTCGCTCGCCAAGATCGATCGGGCGCCGCTGGAATTGCGCCAGCTTTACGCGACCGCGTTTGAAGTCGAGCCAAGCTGGATCGTCGAGTGCGCCGCGCGCCGGCAAAAATGGATCGATCAGGCGCAATCACTCAACATCTACATGGCAGGCGCATCGGGCAAGAAATTGGACGATACCTATCAGCTTGCCTGGCAGCGTGGCCTCAAAACTACGTATTATTTGCGCACCTTGGCGGCAACCTCGGCGGAGAAATCCACCGGCAAGGGCGGCGAGCTCAATTCGGTGCCGACCCATGGTGGTATGACCGGGCATTCCGTGACGGCGAGTATTTCCGGTGGGCCGTCGTTGGATGAAACCACTATCCGGATGGAAGCGCCGAAGTTTTGCGCAATCGATGATCCTGAGTGTGAGGCTTGTCAATAAAAAATAAAAATGTACGGTGGGTTAAGACGCGAAGCGCCGAACCCACCGAACAACTTATTACCCACGGCTGAAAACATAGTAAACAACGGAGATTGCAATGGGACTATTTTCATTTATCAAGGAAGCCGGCGAAAAATTGTTCGGCAGCAAGGATGCGCAAGCGGCAACGGTGGAATTGAAGCAAAAACCCGCCGATCCGGTGACTCAGGAAAAAGTGAATCAATTGAATCGCGCCGCGGCCGATAGCATCAAGGCCTATATTCGCAAGCAGAATCTCGATGCCCGGGACCTGAATGTCACTTTCGATGGCGCCACCGGCACCGTGAGCGTATTCGGCACGGCGCCGGATCAAGCGACCAAGGAGAAGATCGTGTTGTGCTGCGGCAACGTCGAAGGCGTTAGCGCGGTGAACGATCAAATGAGTGTGACCGCAAAGGAGCCGGAAGCGAAATTTCACACCGTGGTGAAAGGTGACACGCTGTCGAAAATCGCGAAAGAGGTCTATGGCGATGCGATGAAGTATCAGGGGATTTTCGAAGCCAACAAACCGATGTTGAGCCATCCGGACAAAATTTATCCGGGCCAAGTGCTGCGTATTCCCGCGGCGTAGTCGGGCCGCGCCGACCAGAATTCACGAACAGGTGTCGAGGTCGGCGCTGCGATTTAGATTTATTGCGTTCGCCGCGCAAAGTGGATGGGAGAAGAAGTATGCTTAGTTTTGAAGACGAACCCGTCGTGCCGCAATTGCGTTTACAACCGCTGTTAGCCCCGCCGCCAGATACCCCTCGCGCGGCCGAGAATCTGCCGGAGATCCGCATGGCCCCAGGCCAGCCCCTGAAAATTGGATTGCAGGTCGATGCCGCGCCGCCAAACGCCGAACGCTTCGAGCGCGTCAAGTTGGAAGACAAGCGCGTTATCAACGGCTCGGCGGACGTCAATCAACTCGTTCCGTTTAAATACAAATGGGCGTGGGAAAAGTATCTTGCCGGGTGCGCCAATCACTGGATGCCGCAAGAGATCAACATGCAGCGCGATATTCAACTCTGGAAAAATCCGGATGGCTTGACCGAGGACGAGCGCCTCGTCGTCAAGCGCAACCTCGGCTTCTTCGTCACCGCCGATTCGCTGGCGGCGAACAATATCGTGCTGGGCACTTATCGCCACATCTCCGCGCCCGAGTGTCGTCAATATTTACTGCGGCAAGCGTTCGAAGAAGCGATTCACACCCACGCCTATCAGTATATTGTCGAAAGCTTAGGGCTAAAC
>JALYOK010000075.1 GCA_030856925.1 Pseudomonadota bacterium | reverse complement strand
GTGTGACCGTTGGAGCCTCGGTGCTGCCATAGACGCGAAACGCACTGCACCCTACCAGGACTCGGTTGGCATGATAGATGACTTCCGGCGGAACAGGTGCGCCGCCGCTTATGAACAAACGTAAACTAGGCAGGCCTTCGCCGCGCTGTTCTGCGACCGACACCAACTCCTTCAGGAATGGCGTGGCGCCGACGCTGAAGGTCACGCCGTGGCTGCGAATCAGATCCACGGCTTCGTCAGCGCTCCAGCGCTCCATGAAAACGACCTTGGCCTCGGCGGCGAACGCGATTTCCAGTGCATAGAGATATCCTGTGATGTGGGTAACCGGAGAAGGCATCAGCACCACGTCGTTCGATCGAATGCGCCAGTACTCGATCACCGCGTCGATCTCGGCCATGATCGTATTGTGGGTGTGCAGCACACCCTTCGCAACACCGGTCGTCCCAGAGGTGTACATCAGTAACTTGACCGCGTTGGGATCGGTGTTCGAGGCAAGATCTAGCGACTCGTCCCCCGCGGCAACTAATTGATCGTAGTTCATGCACTCTGCTGCTGCGCCGCGGACCACCATCACGTCTTGGAGATCCGGTAGATCACCGCGCAGCCGGCTTGCCATGCCGACATAGTCGAAACCGCGAAACGAGGTCGGAACGAAGAACAGTTTTGCCCGCGCATCGCAAAGAATGTGACGGACTTCGGCGTCGCGGTAAATAGGCACGATCGGATTACAGACCAGACCTAACTGCGCCGCTGCGAGATTAAGCGCCATGGTCTCCGCCCAATTCGGCAATTGAAAGCTGATGACGTCTCCAGGGCGCAAGCCCCGCTTCGCAAAAGCTGAAGAGAGACGTCGAGCCTCTCCGACCATCCGGCCGAATGAAATCTTCCTTTGGCCGTCCACCACGACGATGCGATCGGCGTCGGTAGCCAGATGCTCCCGGGCACGAGACCAGACGGTCAAATTGCGCCAATGACCGGACCGGGTATACATTTCGATCATCTGGTCGGTGATCCGAGTTCTCCATCCGCTTGCATCGATGCGCATGCCGCCCTCGCCCGAATTCATGTCGTCGCCCCCCCGGCGCCGCCGAGATAGGCTCGCAGTAGCGTCTCGTCTTGACGGAAGGCGCTCCACTCCCCGGCTTGAATTTCGTGCACGAGGCGACCCACCGCCATGACATAGGCGCGTCTCGCACATTCCGAAGCCAGCGCCACATTTTGTTCGATCAGCAAAATGCTCATCCCAGATTCGCGCAGCCGGGCGATGACTTGGATGATCTCCTTCACTACTTTGGGCGCGAGTCCCGTCGAGGGTTCGTCGAGAATCAGCAAATCGGGGTTTAGCAGCAACGCACGTGCAATAGCCACCATCTGCTGCTCGCCGCCGCTCAACAGCTCTACGGGGGAATCGATGCGCTGGCGCATGAAAGGGAACAGCGCTAGCACCTGGTCGAGATCGAAGCGCTGCGCGCCGGCACGGCTGCGGGCGCCGTGTACCGCCGCAATGCGCAGGTTGTTGCGCACCGACAACTCGCCGAAAAGATGCCTGTCCTCCAGCACCACGGCTAAACCACGCGCGACTCTTTCGTGCGCGGGGATTGTTTCCAGCGCAACATCATTCAGCCGGATCTGCCCCTTTGTGACGGGGATCAAGCCGCAGATAGCTCGCACCAGCGTCGATTTACCGGCGCCGTTTGCGCCGATAACGGCCACTGCGTCATTAGCGGCGACGGTAAGCGATACACCGTGCAAGACAGGCATGCCGCCATAACCCGCTTCGAGCCCCGTGACGCTCAGCATGGTCATATTCCCAAGTAAGCTTCACGCACGCGGTCATCCTCACGCACACGGTCGAACGAGCCCGCCGCGATAATCTCGCCGAAGCACAACACATGGATGGTCGATGCGATCGCAACCAGATGCATGTCGTGCGAAACGAGCAGAATCGTCAAACCTTCGGCGTTGAGTTGCCGCAACATCGCCATGAGCTGACTTACCTCCTCCGCGTTGAGGCCGGAAGAGGGTTCGTCGAGACACAGCAACTGGGGCTCGCCGACCGCAGCGCGCGCAAGCTCGACTAATCGTTGCCGACCACCGGGCAGCGCACCCGCGAGACGGTCGCGAATGTTCGTGAGGCCGAAGCGCGCGCAGGCGTCATCCGCCGCCTGCCCCATTGCATCGGTGGCGTTGCGCGATCCGGGAAGCGAAAACATCCCGTTCAGAATGCCGCCCTTCGTCAGCAAGTAGCGGCCCAGCATGACGTTCTCTCGAACTGTCAAATGCGGGAAGACCTGTGGGGTCTGGAACGTGCGCATCAGGCCCGCTCCCGCCCGCTGTTGGACGGTGTGCCGACTGACGTCAATACCGGCCAGAATCACCCTCCCCTGATCGGGCTGCAGAAAGCCGGAAACGATGTTGAACAAGGTGCTCTTTCCGGCGCCGTTTGGGCCGATCAAGCCGGTGAGGCTACCCTGAGCGACGTCGAAGCTGACACCACGCAATACCTGAAGGCCGCGGAAGCTGTGCCGCACATCATGAACGGACAGCAAAGTGGTCATGCATTGATCTCCTTGGCGGGAGCCCGGCGCAACAACCCCGCAAGCCCATCCGGCAGAAAGATCACGGCAGCCACCAGACATGCTGCAAACAGCAGGGCGTGAATATCGCCAAAGGTGCTGAGTGCGTGGGGCATCACTGTGATGAAAAGGGCGCCCAGGATGGGCCCGATGATAGTGCTCGCGCCGCCCAACACCGCAAGCAGCAGGAAATTGATGGCCCGGTCCACGCCGAAACTGTCGACACTCACGAAGGACACATAATGCGCAAACAGACTTCCGGCGAGTGCGCCGAGTACGGCGCTCAGCACGAAGACTTTCGCCTTCAGCATTTGATTGTTTACCCCGAGCGCGGCGGCAGCAGCGGGCGCATCTCTCATCGCGCGCATGGCATAACCTGTGCGCGAGCGCAGCAGGCTCGCGTGCAACCAGAAAACTACCAGGACCACGATCCACACCAGGTAGTAGAAGCGCTGCGGGGTATTCAGCATGAAGCCGAACAGGTTAAGAGGAGGGATACCGCCGATCCCGAGCGTTCCGCCGGTGAGCCAATCCCACTCCAGAAAAAGCACGTGTCCGATGATGCCCAGCGCCAATGTCGCTAGCGCCAGAAAGTACCCCGACAGACGCAGCACCGGCCAACCTACTGCAGCCGCAATGATTGCGCTGATTCCCATGCCGAACGCGAATCCCGCCGCAGCAGGCCACCCCAGTTGAGTGGTGCAGTAGGCGGTGCTGTACGCGCCGATTCCGTAAAAGACACTTTGCGCCAACGACACAATGCCGCATTGGCCCAGCAGAAAGGAGACGCCAAGTCCCGCGATCGCATAAAGTGCGGCGAAAACCAGGACGTCGATGATCGAACGCGACGCGACCGCCGGAAGCAACACGACTGCGGCGAAAAGCATTGCAACCGCCGGCCATCGCCAAGCGCTGAGCGATCTGGGATTTGCTGTTGTCGTTGCCATTCGATTGTCTCAACCGCCCCTGCGCGACCCACGACCCAGCATGCCATGGGGCATGACTATCATGATAACGATCAGCATGATCATCGACACGACGTCTTTATAGCCGGACGCGAAATACAGGACGGCGGCCGATTCGATCAGCCCGAGCGCTACGCCGCCCACAACCGCGCCGAACGGATTGGTCAATCCGCCCAGGATGGCAGCGGCAAAGCCTTTGAGCGTCAACATCAATCCCATCTCGTACTGGACCGAGATGAGCGGCGACACCAGCACGCCGGCCAGGCCGCCAACTAGGCCGCCCAACAGAAAAGTCAGCGTTCGCATCCGGGGCACGTTGACGCCGATGGTGGTTGCCCCTTGTTCATCTACGGATGCCGCCATCATCGACAAGCCGATCAGCGTTCGATGATAGAACAACCACAGCAAAGCCATGACCGCCGATGCAATCACGATCAACCAGATCGCGTGAATGCGAATGGCGGCGTCGAAGAAAAGGGCGCTGGCTTCGCCACCGATGCCTGGGAGCAGCCGTGAATCGCGGCCAAAAAAGTACAACACCGCTGCAGATAGTGCGAAGGCAACACCCAACGTCAGCAACAGATAGCTCTCCTCGCTGGCGCCGCGTCGTCTGGCAGGGCGCACTAAGAGCAAATCGACAAGCATGCCTGTCGCCCCGCCCAGCAAGACACCGCCAAGCGTCGACAGGGCAAGCGGAATACCGAACTGCTCGAGCAAGACATAAGAAACCATGCCGCCGATCAGCGCGAACTCGCCCTGCATGGCGTTGATGATGCGGGTGCCGCGAAAAATGACGGAAATTCCAAGGCCGACCAGGGCGTAGACAAATCCATTCGTCAGCCCGGCAAGGGCAGACTGAAGCACCAGAGTTGAGTCCACCGCCGGGAATTACGCGAACGCGGGCGCGTACCAGAATGCGAACGCCAACCGGATGTTGCGTCGATCAGCCCCGGCGCTCGACACCCGCTCCCCGATAACGCAAAGGTTTATCGCACCGATTGCGCCGCGACACTTCAGGGCATCCCGGTCGGATGCGATTCACTCCGAAGTATCGAACTCGTCGATCAGATGCTT
>JALYOK010000069.1 GCA_030856925.1 Pseudomonadota bacterium | reverse complement strand
GAATTATTCCGAGGTGAAGACCAGCCAATATCATGTCGATGGCTTGACCATCCAATTGGTGTTGAATCCGCAGCGCTTCGACGTGATCGTCGCCTCGAACTTGTTCGGCGACATCATTTCCGATTTGGGCCCAGCCACTGCCGGAACGATCGGCATCGCGCCATCCGCCAACATCAATCCCGCGCGCAATTTTCCATCGCTGTTCGAGCCGGTTCACGGCTCCGCGCCGGACATCTACGGCAAGAGAATCGCCAACCCCATCGGCCAGATCTGGTCCGGCGCGATGCTGCTGGAGCACTTGGGTTATGCACATGCGGGCGCGGCCATCGTAACTGCCATCGAAAAAGTTTTGCTCGACGGGCCGCGCACGCCGGATGCCGGCGGCAGGGCGAACACGGAAGATGTCGGGAAGGCGATCGCTGCGGCTATATGACATCGAAACTTTTTTCTCCCATTACATTACGCGGCCTCACGTTACCCAACCGCATTGTCGTCTCGCCCATGTGCCAATACGCCTCGATAGACGGTAGCGCGAACGACTGGCACCTGATGCATCTGGGTCAATTCGCCATGGGCGCGGGCGCGCTGGTTTTCACCGAAGCGACACACGTGTCGCCCGTCGGCCGCATTTCCAAACATTGTCTCGGCTTATACAGTGACGAGAACGAAGCTTCCATCAAGCGCGTAATCGATTTTGGTAATCGCTACGGCGTGGTGAAATGGGGGATACAACTCGCTCACTCCGGCCGCAAAGGTTCGGTGCATCGTCCGGGCGACGGCAGCAAACCCTTGACGGCCGAGGAGGGCGCATGGACAACGCTAGCGCCTTCCGCACAACCGTTCGGTCCGGGCTGGCACACCCCCACTGCGCTCACGCGTGCGGGGCTTGCCGAGGTGACGCAGCAGTTTGTCGTCTCTGCGAAACGCGCTGTTCGCATCGGTTTCGAGGTGGGTGAGTTGCATGTCGGCCACGGCTATTTGCTGCATCAGTTTCTGTCGCCGCTCGCCAATCGACGCGACGACGACTACGGCGGCAGTGCGGCCAACCGCATGCGCTATCCGCTCGAAGTGTTTAGGGCGGTACGTGACGTTTGGCCGGCGGATAAGCCTCTCGGCGTGCGCGTGTCGGCTACCGATTGGCTCGACGGTGGCTGGACGCCGGAAGAAACAGTTGTCTTCGCGCAGGAGTTGAAAAAACTCGGTTGCGACTTCATCGACGTCACTTCCGGCCAGGTCGACCCGCGCCAGAAAATTCCCTTCGCGCCGGGCTACAACGTGCCGTTCGCGGAAATGGTTAAGCGTGAAACCGGCATGCCGGTGATTGCGGTGGGAATGATTTCCCACTCGCGTCAAGCGGAAGAGATCGTGGCATCGGGCAAGGCCGATATGGTCGCCATTGCCCGCGCCATGATGGACAATCCGCGCTGGGCGTGGCACGCCGCTCGCGAGCTGGGGGCAGAGACGGCGTACGCGGCGCAGTATCAGCGCTGTCATCCGTCGGTTTGGAAGCCGTGAGAGTTCGCCGAGTATAGTCTCACTCAAGGCAGCTAAAAAATCACAGGGTCATTCCCGCCAAAGCGGGAATGACAGGTAGCGCAAGAACTAATTCTGTTTCAACGCCGAAACAATCGAGATTCCACGGCAAATCGCCAGCACCATGACCTTCGGCATCTACTGGCGTCTTGCCGGCTTCTATTTCAGTTACTTCGCTTTCGTCGCCGCGTATTCGTCCTACTGGGGTCTGTACTTGCAATCGCTCGGTTTTGCGGCGGCGCAAATCGGGACGTTAATGGCCGTGCAACAGATTACCCGCATTTTTGCGCCAACCTTTTGGGGCGCCGTGAGCGATCGGATCGGCCGGCCCGATCGGGTAATTAAGTTTGCCACGGCCGCGTCGATCGTGGCGTTCGCTGCAGTGTTTTTCGATTCCGGGTTCTTTTGGCTGATGACGGTAATGTCCATCGCCGGTTTTTTTTGGAGTGGGCCGTTGCCGCTGGTTGAGGTAACGACCTTGAGCGAATTAGGGGGCGCGACCGGCCAGTACGGACGCATTCGCCTGTGGGGTTCCGTCGGCTTTATTTTGGTCGTCAGCGGCATCGGCGTGCTGCTGGATTACATCGACATCGCCCGGCTACCGTTGTTGATATTGTTCTTGATGCTGGTGCTATTGGTGTTTGCCTGGCAGGCGCCGGGCGGCGTTCTGCCCGGCCACGGGTTGGAGCAAGCATCGATCATGGTCATCTTGCGCCGGCCTCAGGTGAAGGTCTTCCTGGCGGCGTGTTTTCTTATGACCTTGGCCCACGGGCCGCTGTATGTTTTTTTCTCGATTTATCTCGTCGACCAGGGCTACAGCAAAACCAGCGTCGGCATGCTATGGTCCGTCGGCGTCATCGTCGAAATCCTGGTGTTTTTGTAC
>JALYOK010000067.1 GCA_030856925.1 Pseudomonadota bacterium | reverse complement strand
CGCTGGCTCGAGCTGTCTTAGCAAAGGCTTCATAACCCATGTGTTCGATCGGGTTGGCATAGCCCATCAACACCACCGGCGAACTATCGTCGGTTTTGCGGAACTCGGCAACATATCCGAGCACCTGGCGTAGACCGACACCCTGCTTGATGGCGCGCTCGCTGGAACGTTGGATGGCCGGGCCATCGGCCATGGGATCGGAAAACGGAACACCCAGTTCGATCACATCGGCGCCGGCCTTGACCATGGCGTGCATCAACGGCGCCGTGAGCTCGGGCGACGGATCGCCGGAAGTGATAAAGGGGATAAGCGCTTTCTTGTGTTGTTCCTGCAGCCTCAAAAAAGTTTGGGTGATACGCGACATTCTTTAGTTATTCCTGAAAACCACGTTGCTAAGGTGTAGCAGTTATATGAAGAATCGCTCCCGCAATGATTATGCGTAGAAATGTTAAAGCTGTATACCCGACGCTTGCGCCACCGTATGCATATCCTTATCCCCCCGGCCTGATAAATTGACTAACAAGATTTTATCTTTGCCCATGGTCGGCGCTATCTTGGCGGCATAGGCAGTGGCGTGACTCGATTCCAATGCCGGAATGATGCCTTCAAAATGACAAAGATCACGGAACGCTTGCAGCGCTTCGTCATCGGTGACGGCGACGTATTCCGCCCGCCCGGAATCCTTGAGGTATGAATGCTCCGGGCCCACGCCGGGGTAATCCAACCCCGCTGAGATCGAATGGGTCTCCATGATCTGGCCATTGTCGTCCTGCATAAGATAGGTGCGGTTGCCATGCAAAATTCCCGGCGTGCCCGCCGATAGCGGCGCTGCGTGCTTTCCCGACGCCAGACCGGCGCCGCCGGCCTCAACACCGATCAAGCGGACTTGCTGGTCGGAAATGTAGTCGTAAAAAATACCTATGGCGTTGGAGCCGCCACCGACGCAGGCTAGAATCGCGTCGGGCTGCCGGCCCACCATCTCGGGCATCTGGGTGCGGCATTCTTTACCAACGATAGCGTTGAAATCCCGCACCATCATCGGATAAGGATGGGGACCGGCGACAGTGCCGATGATGTAGAACGTATTCTCGACGTTGGTCACCCAATCACGCATTGCTTCGTTCAGTGCGTCTTTCAGGGTCTTCGAGCCACTCTCGACTGGAACCACCGTCGCGCCCAACAGCTTCATGCGATAGACATTGCTTGCTTGGCGTTTGATGTCTTCCGACCCCATATAAACGACGCATTCCAATCCGAAACGGGCGGCCATGGTCGCGGTTGCCACCCCATGCTGACCGGCGCCGGTCTCGGCGATCACCCGTGGTTTGCCCATGCGTTTTGCGAGCAGCGCTTGGCCCATGGTGTTATTCACCTTGTGGGCGCCGGTGTGGTTTAGGTCTTCTCGCTTGAGATAGATCTGGGCGCCGCCTAGCATGTCGGACCAACGCTTACAGTGGTAGATGGGGCTGGGTCGGCCGACGAAGTGCTTGAGTTCGCGCGCCAACTCGGCCTGAAACGCCGAATCGGTACGAATCTCCTCGTAGTTGATACGCAACTGCTCCAGCGCCGGCATCAGCGTTTCCGCAACGAAAATACCCCCGTAAGGCCCAAAATGCCCACGCTGATCCGGCAGGTCATACATCCGCATTCCGCACTCCTCGAATAAATTGTTTTATTTTGTCGCCGTCTTTAATGCCTTTGGCTGCCTCGACGCCGCTGGATACATCCACGGCCCAGGGCCTGACTTTACGTACCGCCTCAGTGATGTTGTCGGGACTCAAACCACCGGAAAGCACGATTGGGACCGGTAGATTCCGCGGGATCAAGTTCCAATCGAACCTTTGCCCGGTCCCGCCGGGCACGCCGTCTACGAACGCATCCAACAGCAGTGCCCTCGCGGCACTAAAGTCAGCCGCATAGTGTAGCAAATCCAGGCCCGGCCTCACTCTCACCGCCTTTAGAAACGGCACGCCGAATTGACTGCAATACTCTCTGTTTTCGTCGCCGTGAAACTGCAAATAATCGACCCGAAACGTGCGCAGGCTGGCCTCAACGTCCGCCGCGTCGGCGTCGACGAATAAGCCAACAGTGCTGACGAAGGGCGGAATTGCAACGGCAATCGCTTTCGCCCGATCGGGATCGACAAAACGGGGGCTGTTCCGGTAAAACACGAATCCTATCGCATCGGCGCCGGCTGCCGCTGCCGCTGTTGCATCTTCATATCTGGTGATACCGCAAATCTTGATGCGCGTCGACCTCGCTAGCATATCAGTGCCGGCAGCGACAGTGTGTCAGAGCGGGAGGCTATTTGCGGC
>JALYOK010000060.1 GCA_030856925.1 Pseudomonadota bacterium | reverse complement strand
GGCCCGATCCGGTCAATGCCGACGAGTTGCACGATGCGCTCATGAATTTGGGCATCGTGACCGACGCCGAAGCGAATGCAAATCCGCAATGGCTCACTTGGCTGCGGCAACTCGCTGCTGCGCGCCGCGCCGGCCGGCTTGTGCAGCCCGGCCGGGAGCCGCATGGCCATAGGCCAGCCCCTGGATACGGGGTAGGGGACTGGGGGGCTGGCCTACAGGGTGGCCTAGGGCCAGGGCCGCCTAGGGCCACCTCGGGTCATTGGCTCGCAGCAGAGCGATTGGTGGAGGTGCAGGCGTTGTTTAGCTCGGCAAGCATCGAACCGAACATCGCTAGCCCGGAAGAATTTCAGCGTGCATGGACGCGTGAAGAAGCGTTGATCGAAATTCTGCGAGGCCGTCTCGCCGCGCTAGGTCCCGTGACAGTGGAATCATTGGCCCAATCGTTGCATGTTGAAACGAAAGAGATCGAGGTCGCACTGCTCGCGCTGGAAGCCGAGGGAGTGGTCTTACGCGGGCGCTTTACGCCGGGCGCAAATCAAGAAGAATGGTGTGAGCGGCGCTTGCTGGCGCGCATTCATCGCTACACGCTGAAGCGTTTGCGGCTAGAGATCGAGCCGGTCAACGTGAAGGATTTCTTGCGTTTCCTGCTTCGCTGGCAGCGCGTAACGGCAGATTCGCAACTCGAAGGCGCGGATGCCGTCAGCACTGTGATTTCGCAATTGGAAGGTTTCGAGGCGGCAGCTGGCGCGTGGGAATCGGACCTGCTTTCGGCGCGCATCAAGCATTATGATCCCGCGTGGTTAGACGATCTGAGTTTGAGCGGGCGAGTTGCGTGGATGCGCTTGGCGATTCCGAAGTCAGAAGGCCAAATTCGCGCACCGGTGCGGGCCACGCCGGTCGCCATCCTAGTCCGCAAGAACGTGCAATCCTGGGCGGTCTGGCACGGCGCACTTGAGCAGAATGGATTGTCTTCCCACGCCCAGCAGGTCGCCGATGGTCTGCGTGAACACGGCGCATCGTTCTTCGACGAAATTGTTTCGGCCACCGGGCTATTGCGCACCCAAACTGAAGCCGCGCTGGGCGAATTGGTCGCTGCGGGGCGAGTCAATGCCGACAGTTTCGGTGGTTTGCGGGCGCTCATCATGCCGACACACAAACGAAAACCATTTGGATCGGCCGGCCGCAAACGCCGCAGCGCGATTTTCGGCATCGAGGATGCCGGGCGCTGGTCACTGCTGCGGCGCACTGATTCTGCGCCGGACCCTGAAATTCATGCTGCCGCCATTGAACACGTTGCGCGCACTCTGCTCAAGCGTTATGGCGTCGTGTTCTGGCGCCTGCTCGCGCGCGAAGCCGGCAGCTTGCCGCCGTGGCGCGAGTTGCTGAGATGTTTACGTCGCTTGGAAGCGCGCGGTGAGATTCGCGGTGGACGCTTCGTCGCCGGAATGAGCGGCGAACAATTCGCGTTGGCGGAAGCGGTCGAGAGCGTGCGCGACGTCCGCCGCAACGCCGACAAGATCGAGTGGGCGGCTGTCAGCGGCGCCGACCCCCTCAACCTGGTCGGCATTCTCACGCCGGGCGACAAGCTCGCGGCGATCAGCAACAACCGTTTGCTTTATCGCCAAGGCGTGCCCGTGGCGATCATGGCGCAGGGGGAAATTCAATTTTTGCAGGCACTCGAAAAGTTGGAAATGCAGCATGCGCGCGATGTGTTGTTGCGGCGACCGGCGTATGTCGAGTTGCCGGAGATCGAGGTTCGATCTGTGTCTTAGAATGTACGTGTCTTAGAATAGACAAGCCGCTCGACACAAAACGCTGGATTCCCGTTTTCACGGGATGACAATTTGGTTATTTTTTCGCTTCGGGTCCAGTCGCCGTGTCGTAGTAAACGTAACTGGTGCGCTCCACTTCCGACTCACGCTTATGTTTTATTTCTTTGAGATCCAAGGTTTTGTCCCACCACATGGCTCGCGCTTTTTTTTGGTCCGCTATGAGTTCGGGTTTGTTTTTCAGCAACTCGCGGATGAATTTTGTGGTGTCGGATTCGTATAGGATTTTTTTCATGTCGGTTTCAAGCAATCTCGATTTTGTTTAAGCATGGCTGCGAGCCATGCACTAGTGAACTGTAATCAATGAAAAGCATCTAACGATGCATGAAGCCAATCAAACTTCGAAAGAACGAGCGCACATTGCTGGAGCGGATGGTGCGTAGTCAAAGCGGGCAAGCGGCGTTGGCGCGTCGGGCGCGGTTGATTCTCCTGAGCGCCGAAGGCGTGGCCTTTAATGGGATTCGTCAACGGTTGGGGTGTGACGTACGATTTATCCAGCGTTGGCGGGAGCGTTTTACGACTAATCGAGTCGCCGGGCTGTCGAGTCAGCCTAAAGGATGCCCCGCGAATAAGGTGGACGCTCGGCTTGAGGCGCGGGTATTGCATTACTCGGTGACGAGAAAGCCTGCGGACGGTGCCACGCACTGGTCGAGCCGAAAGCTCGCTGCCGAACTCAACGCTACGATTTCGCACAACGCCATCGCTAAGATTTGGCGAGCACACGCCATCAAGCCTCATCTGCTCGAAGGCTACATGGCGAGCAACGACCCGCAGTTCGAGCAGAAGGCGGCCGATATCATCGGACTCTATCTCAACCCGCCGGCGCATGCGGCGGTATTCTGCGTTGATGAGAAGACCGCTATTCAAGCCCTCGACCGCAAAGACCCGGTGCTGCCGCTGTCGCCAGGACGTGCTGAACGGCACGGTTTCGAGTACAAACGCCACGGGACGCTGTCGCTGTATGCGGCGTTTGCCACTCAAACGGGAGAGATCATCGGCAAGACCGCCGAACGACATACGTCGGCCGAGTTTGTAGCGTTTCTTGGCGAGATTCTCGCCACCCAACCCGCCGGGCGCGAGGTCCACGTGATTGCTGATAACCTCTCGGCACACAAGACTCAAAAGGTGACCGAGTTTCTCGTTGCGCACACTAACGTTCATCTGCATTACACCCCAACGTACTCTTCTTGGCTCAACCAGGTCGAACTGTGGTTCGGTAAGATCGAGCGCGATGTCATCGCTCGCGGCGTCTTCACCTCCGTCACTGACCTCAAGAGAAAACTCATGCGCTATATCCGCCAATACAACAAGCAGCCCAAAACCGTGAAGTGGAAATACTTCGATCCCACTCGCCGAATTAAAACTCCTTAAATGCTATTCATTAATTACAGGCCACTAGCATTCGTGCCACTCCGGATCGGCAGCCTTGCTTGGGGCGCGAATCTGTTGGCAACAGAAACGTTCTCAGGCTGGCAAGTCGGCGGCATGTTGTTTAGTCTGACGATCACCAGCGCCTTCGCAACTTGTGTTGCCCATGAATTGCAACACCGGCCAAGCGGACTCGATCGCGCTGTCGCGCGAGTCGTCTTGGCGATGGGCCGGCTGGGATTTAGCGGTCTTTATCGCGCAGGCGCTATTCGCCGTCTTCGCCATTGATGATTACCTACATTCAGCATTACGGCGTAACGCGTCAATCAGATGAGCGGATTGCCTCTCATCATGCATGGGCACCTGTTCGCCTACTTCTCGTAGCGCGTAGAGCACTCTAGTCTTGCCACAGCCGGTGGGTCCACACAGGACGTGGTAAGTGAATTGGCGGGGAAGCGTCGTCAGTTGATCATTCACCCACCTTCTATAGGC
>JALYOK010000042.1 GCA_030856925.1 Pseudomonadota bacterium | reverse complement strand
GTGTGAGAATGTGCACGGCGCGAGCCGCGCCTAGCAAGATAGGTCCCACGGCAATGCCGCCGCCCGCAGTCGTTTTCAATAAATTATAAGCGATATTTGCCGCGTCCATATTGGGCATGACCAGCAGATTTGCCTCACCCGTGAGGCGGGAACTGGGGAAGATGGATTTACGCACCGCCGCATCCAGGGCGCTGTCGCCGTGCATCTCGCCGTCTATCTCGAGTTCTGGCGCTTGGCTTTGGATGATGCCTAATGCTTGTCGCATTTTAACGGCGGATCCGCTGTTGGAACTGCCGAAATTCGAGTGGGACAATAACGCAACCTTGGGCAGAATGCCGAAACGGCGCAACTCATCCGCCGCCATTAAAGTGATTTCGGCGATTTCGGTCGCGGTGGGATCGAGGTTGACGTGGGTATCGACTACGAACAATTGGCGATTCTGCAATATCAAACCGTTCATCGCCGCATAGACATTGGCGCCGCTTCGCTTGCCGATAATTTGATCGATGTACTGCAAGTGGTGTTCGTTGGTGCCAAAGGCGCCGCAGATCATGCCGTCCGCGTCGCCCATATGAATCAACATCGCGCCGATCAAGGTGAAGCGGCGGCGCATCTCCACTTTGGCGAATTGCGGCGTGACGCCTTTGCGTTCGGTGAGCTTGTGGTAGGTCATCCAGTAGTCGCGATAACGCTCGTCGCTTTCCGGATTGACTACCTCGAAGTCCGCGCCGGGCTTGAGCTGCAGGCCGAACTGCTCGATTCGCCGCGCCAATATCTGCGGCCGGCCGATCACGATGGGTTTGGCCAGACCTTCTTCCAACAGCACTTGCACGGCGCGCAACACACGCTCATCCTCGCCCTCGCAGAACACAATCCGCTTCGGCGCCTGTTTCGCGGCGTCGAAGATCGGCTTCATCACCAAGCCCGATGAATAAACAAAGGAGGTGAGTTTTTCGCGGTAGGCGGCGAAGTCGGTGATGGGGTGGGTCGCCACACCGCTGTCCATAGCGGCCTGCGCCACGGCCGGTGCGATGCGCGTGATGAGGCGCGGGTCAAACGGCCGCGGGATGAGATATTCCGCGCCGAAGGAGAGACTCTCGCCCGCGTAGGCTTGGGCGACAATGTCCGATTGTTCCGCGTTGGCGAGGTCGGCAATGGCGTGAACCGCGGCGAGCTTCATTGCTTCGTTGATGGTAGTGGCGCCCACATCCAAGGCGCCGCGGAAGATGAAGGGAAAACATAAAACGTTGTTGACTTGGTTCGGATAATCGGAACGTCCGGTGGCGATGATAGCGTCGCCGCGCACGGCCTTCACCTCTTCGGGCGTGATCTCCGGCGTCGGATTAGCGAGCGCCAATATCAGCGGATTAGCCGCCATGGTCTTCACCATGTCCGGCTTGAGCACGCCCGCCGCCGATAGGCCGAGAAAAATATCCGCGCCGCCGATCACGTCGGCGAGCGTTCGAGCCGTCGTGTCCTTGGCGTAGCGCGCCTTGTTGTCGTCCATCTCCGCCACCCGGCCGCGATACACCACGCCGGCGATATCGGTGACGAAGATATTCTCCATCTTCATGCCCATCGCGACCAGCATGTCGAGGCAGGCGAGCGCCGCCGCACCCGCGCCGGAGGCGACGAGTTTCACTCTGGCGATGTCCTTGTCGACAACTTTCATGCCGTTCCTCACGGCCGCACCGACGATGATCGCCGTGCCGTGTTGGTCGTCATGGAACACGGGAATGTTCAAGCGCTCGCGCAGTTTGCGTTCGATGTAAAAGCATTCCGGCGCCTTGATGTCTTCCAGGTTGATGCCGCCGAAAGTGGGCTCCATCGCAGCGATGATATCGATCAGTTTGTCGGGATCGCGCTCGTTCAATTCGATATCGAACACATCGATGCCGGCGAATTTTTTGAACAAGACCCCTTTACCTTCCATCACCGGCTTGGCGGCCAACGGCCCGATGGCGCCGAGGCCCAACACCGCCGTGCCGTTGGTGACGACCGCGACCAGGTTACCGCGCACGGTGTAAAGCCGTGCGGAATTGGGAGCGGCGACAATGGCCTCGCACGCGGCGGCCACTCCCGGCGAATAGGCGAGCGCGAGGTCGCGCTGATTGGCTAGGGGCTTGGTCGGCACGACTTCCAATTTGCCGGGTCGCGGTAAACGATGGTATTCCAGCGCCGCTTGTTTCAATTCGTCTTGCATCGGAGAAACCGGGAGGGGAGATAGGCGCCTATGTTAAACTTTGCCGCTTAAATTGACGAGAAATTTATGTCCGGAAGCACGCTAGGCATGCTGTTTTGCGTCACGAATTTTGGTGAAAGCCATGGCCCCGCCATCGGCTGCGTGATCGATGGTTGCCCGCCGGGGATGGCGCTTACGGTCGACGATATTCAGCCGGAACTGGATCGCCGCAAGCCCGGCACCTCTCGCCACGTGACGCAGCGGCGCGAGTCGGACA
>JALYOK010000039.1 GCA_030856925.1 Pseudomonadota bacterium | reverse complement strand
ACCATGGGCTCTACGGCGAACGCCGCATGGGTCAGGCAAACAGCGATATTTCCAAATAGTAAGTTGAGATTCACAGATGTTCCTTGTTGGTACACGACGTTGATACACGACAAGGAAATACCGGGGTCTGCTCATGCACCGACGAAGAAGTCCAACGCACACGATGGCTAACTCATTTATCGCATCCCCGCGATATTTCCGCTGAGCCTGCAGTGACGCAAGCATTCAGGCCGGTATCCGGGCTCGTGAGGTGAAACTTTCGTTTGCGCGCGCCGTCGTCTTCCCAGGCAAATCGCCCAGTGACCGATTGATGACGCGTCCACTCACTCACCGTTGCGGGGGCAGCACAGGTATTGGAACAATTCCGCACCTGTTTCCCGTTTAACCCGAACGCAAGAAAGGCGTTCGGGCACCATGAATAAGCGGTAATATACGCGAATTACAGAAGGACTGGCTACATTGCCGGTAGGCATTTGACCAACAAAGGTTTTTACACTTATATTGTCGCTATGGAAAAAGACCTGGATGCACTGTCCGACAAGGTTGCCGAGATGGTGAAGATCGTCGCAAAATTGCGCGACGAGAATCAGCAACTTCGTCAACAATTAGCGGCGAAATCGGACGAAAATACCCGGTTGAGTGAAAAGATATCCGTCGCTACGACGCGGCTGGAAGCAGTGCTCGCGAAAATTCCCGAGAAGGAAACATGAACAACGAGTCCAAAACCTTGGACGTCATGATCATGGGGAAAACCTATCGAGTGACCTGCGCACCTGACGAGGAAAAGGATTTGCTCGCGGCGGTAGATTTTGTCGATAACCGAATGAGCGAGATACGCGAAGGTGGCAGAACGATGGCGATCGAGCGACTGGCGGTGATGACCGCCCTGAATATTGCTCACGAACTGATAAGCAGCAAGAGCGGAAAGGGCGTGGCGAGCGCCGAAATTAAGCGTAAGATTTCGCTTATGCGTAATACAATTACCGAGGCGTTGGCCGATACACAAGATAGTTTGTTTTAGAATTGAGGGAAGCGCCGAAAAGATCGGCGGCTTCCCGGGGTGTTTGTTGGAAAACGTAGCAAGGATGTCCGTATGCGAGGCGCGCCAGAACCGGACTGTACTCAATGTACATAAGGTTTCCGAGCACCGCGCGACGACAGGCTCCTAGGCCAGCCCCCAGACGGGCGCCACAGTAGTTTTTCAACAAATCCCAAGGGTTTGTCCCCTGCGGTGTTCGTGATGGCCATATATTCTTTGACCCGATAGCCATCTAACCCGGTTGTCAGCCTAAGCAATGCCGGTGTGCGCTCCCAAGCGGAAGTGCCTAAAGGTGTTGGGCAGACGACCCCTTTTTAGGAAAGGGTCCAAGATGCCGGTCTAACGGCACAGGCGGGGGGCTTTATTAATAAGAGAGCGGCGTCGCCGCTCTCTTCGTTTGGAACGACCATGTCCTACTGGCTGATGAAATCGGAACCGGACGACGTCAGCATCGATGATCTCGCCTCGGCCCCGCGGAAATCCGTGGCGTGGTATGGTGTGCGCAATTATCAAGCGCGCAATTTTATGCGCGATCAGATGAAAATCGGCGACCAGCTATTCTTCTATCATTCCAGTTGTGCAGAGCCGGGGATTGCAGGCATTGCAGCGGTAAGCAAGCTTGCCTATCCCGACGCGACGCAGTTCGATCCCAACAGCAAATACTTCGACCCCAAGGCGACGCGCGAAAATCCGCGCTGGTTCAATGTCGACGTAAAGTTCGTGAAGAAAACGCGGTTGATGGGGATACAAGAGCTGCGCGGCTATCCCGAGTTGGCTGGCATGCGCACCCTACAGCGCGGCAATCGGTTATCGATCACGCCGGTCGAGCCGCCGGAATGGGATTTCATCATCGGTAAGTTGTAAGACGGTGCTATACGGGCTGGCATATCTTGCCCTTGGCGCTGTAGTCGGGCTGTTCGCCGGGTTGCTCGGCATCGGCGGTGGCGTCATCATCATCGTCGGACTCCTGGAGATATTCAAACACCTGCACTTCGGGCAGGCCCATATCATGCATATGGCGCTGGGCACTTCAATGGCTTGTATTCTGTTTGGATCACTCTCGAGCTTGCTCGCCCATCGATCGCTCGGCTCGGTGGATTGGTTCATCGTGCGACGATTGACACCCGGCATTCTTACCGGTGGTTTCCTCGCGACCTTCGCGGTGGCGCAAGTCTCCTCAGTGGTACTCAAGGTCTGCTTCGTCATTTTCATGGTCTACACCGCGACGCAGATGCTGTTCAATGCAAAGCCCAAACCGTATCGCAATCTGCCGGGAAGGGTGGGCATGTTAGTCGCCGGCAACGTCATCGGGGCCATCTCAAGTTTAGTCGGCGTCGGTGGCGCCGCGATTGCGATTCCGTTCATGACCTGGTGTAACGTGCAGATGCATCGTGCCATCGGCACCGCTGCAGCGCTGGGTTTTCCGGTGTCGCTGTTTGGCAGCTTGGGTTACATCGTCAACGGCTGGGACGCGACCGGACGCCCGGACTGGAGCCTTGGTTTCGTCTACTTGCCTGCGTGCATCGGCATCGCGGTGACCAGCACGTTGACTGCGCCCTTTGGCGCCCGCCTGAGCAAGCGGCTACCCGTACCCACGCTGAAGCAAATTTTTGCCTGCCTGTTGTTCGTATTGGCGACAAAATTGGTCAGCAGCTTATTTTAGGATATGAGATAAGAAGCTAGAAATGAGAAGGGCCGCTATCTTCGGCCTTTTCTAGTTGCGCGGCTGTTCTATTCTTTCAACAACGGCTCGATTACCCCGCGATAAAATTTCGGCTGCTTCGCCCCGGTAAACTTGGCCCGCAGTATGCCTTTGCGATCGAACACGTAACAGGTCGGCGTCGGATATTTTTTCTCGAAACCGCTCTCGCTCAAGTCAGCCACCATGCCGCCCGGCAAGTTGTAGTTGTTCGCCATTCTCGCCGAACGTTCTTTGTCATCGGGGCGGTCGATGCTGAGCGCGATGACTTCCAATCCCTTCTGCTTGAATTCCTCGTAGTAATTTTCTATGTTGCCGATTTCCAGCGCGCAAATCTTGCAGAAGCTGGAAAAGAAATTCACCATCACGACCTTGCCCTTGAAGTCATTAAGGTCGAACGGCGCGCCGTCGAACAAGATTCCTTTTAACGGGGGAGCGGGCTCGTCGATGATGGGAACCGCATCGGCGGATAAGCTCGCGCAGGCCAGCGAAGCAACGTATAGGACTGCCAGAAAAGCCACTATCCATGCGGGTCTTTGGGCATTTGTCAGATACCTTAAAAGCATGAAAACTTACTCCGAATGTCATCCTGAACCCTTCGCTGCGCTCGAGGGTAAACTGACATCAGTCAGTCAATCGAGTCAGAGCCTCGCGATACTTCGCCGCGGTTTTCTCGGCAATATCCCTCGGCAACTCTGGCGCCGGCGGTTGCTTGTTCCATTTGATCGACTCCAGCCAATTGCGCACGAATTGCTTATCGAAGCTTTCCGGGCTAGTGCCGATCTTGTAGCTGTCTTGCGGCCAGAAGCGCGACGAGTCGGGGGTTAGCGCTTCATCGATCAAAAACAGTTTTCCATTTTGGTCCACACCGAACTCGAATTTGGTGTCGGCGATGATGATGCCACGCGTCAAGGCGTATTCGCTCGCTTCGCGGTATAGCGCGAGGGCGGTGTCGCGCACTTGCCCCGCGAGCGCGGAGCCGAGGAGTTTTTCCGTGTCGGCGAACGATATGTTTTCGTCGTGGGCGCCTTTTTTTGCCTTGGTTGACGGCGTGAAAATCGGCTCTGGCAGTTGCTGCGCGCGCCGGAGACCGGCGGGAAGCGGGATGTCGCAGATGCTTTGCTTCTGTTGATACTCTTTCCAGCCTGATCCTTCGAGATAGCCGCGCACCACCGCTTCCACAGGCAAAGCCTTGAGACGCCGCGCCACCATTGCCCGTCCGGCCACCTGTGCCTGTTCTCCGCTTTGGACAAGGCTCTCCGGCAAGGTGCCTGTCCAATGATTGGGCACGATATGCTCGAGCTTCGCAAACCAAAAGTTAGCCAGTTGCGTCAACACTTCGCCTTTGCCGGGAATCGGCGTGGGCATAACGACGTCGAAGGCGGACAGCCGATCGGTGGTGACGATCAGCAACCGGTCGTCGCCGACGGCGTAGATATCGCGCACTTTACCGCGGACGAGCAAGGGCAAACTTTTGATGTTGGATTCAAAAAGGGCTGGCATAGCCGGATTTCAAATAGGCAGGAAGAACGGTGCGTAAACGCACCCTACTCTCTCACAT
>JALYOK010000023.1 GCA_030856925.1 Pseudomonadota bacterium | reverse complement strand
CCGACGCTGGAGCCGACGCTGCGAACCAGGTTGAAAACCGCGGTTGCTTCAGTGCGTTGATAGGCAGGCAAGGGGGAAAACGCGAGCACCTGTGCCGGAACCAGCATGATGCCGGCGCCGACACCTTGCACGAATCCGGTCCAGACGATCGGCCATTCGCCGACGTCGGTATTCCACGTTGCCATCTCGGCGCTGGAACCCGCAAGGCAGAGCAAGCCGAACGCCATTAGCGACCGCGGCGACACATAGTCCATGACCCGACCGCTGACGGCCATTGCCGACAGCAGCCCCACTCCCCGCGGCGATTGCAATAGACCGACCGTATCGATCGGATAGCCGCGGATGTCTTCGAGAAACGTAGGCATTAGCACCATGGGCGGAAGGGTAAGCAGCCCATAACCGAATACGAAAGCGAGCGCGAAGAAGAAACTACGTTGAGTGAGCAGGTTGAGATCGAGGAACGGATTGCGCGTAGTCAAACTGTGGGCGATGAACAGATAAAATCCAAGCATGGCCAGACACGCTTCCAGCACGATCTCGCCCGACTCGAACCAATCCAGCCGACCGCCGCGATCGAGCATCATCTGTAGCGCGCCGAGCCCCATCGCGAGCGCCAGAAAACCGAACCAGTCGAGTCGGTGTTTGGAATCGCGCGCGGTTTCCGGAACGAAGGCGAGTATACCGAGCCAAGCGAGCAGGCCGAATGGAATGTTGAGAAAGAAAATATATCGCCAGCTCAGATATTCGGTGACGTAACCGCCGATCGTGGGACCGATCACCGAACCAAACACTGCGCCCGTCCCCCATAGCGCCATCGCTTTGCCGTGGCGCTCCACCGGATAGGTATCGAGCATAATCGCTTGCGACAGCGGAATCACGAATGCGCCGCTCATGCCCTGCACGATGCGGGCGAAGACTTCGAACGCAAGCGTGTCGGCCAGGCCGCAGAACAACGATGCCAAGGTGAATCCCGCCATCGCCCTTAAGAACACGCGCTTGCGGCCGAAGCGCGAACTGAGCCAGCCGGCCGTGGGGATCATCACCGCGGAAGCGACGATGTAGGACGTGATGACCCAGGAAATCTGGTCCGGCGTTGCCGAAAACGTTCCTTGCATATGGGGCAGAGCGACGGCGGCAATGGTCCAATCGATGGAGTACAACAGCGCGGCCAGCATCACCGAACCGCTGACGAGCGCCGGATGCCGTGGCGATCCGGCTGCGGCACTCACGGCTCGTTTCCGGCGAGTGCGGGCTTTGGTTGCAGGAACCGTGGTAACCAGCCTGCATCGACCAGGCGCTGTATGCTGCGCGGCAGACCGCGTTCGCGTTTGGTGTCGACGGAGACGGACACCGTCATGCCCACGCGTAAATTGGTGTGACCCGGTTCAACGTGAATCAACACCGGTACCCGCTGGACAACTTTCACCCAATTCCCGGTCGCATTTTGCGGCGGCAAGACTGCAAATTCGGCGCCCGTGGCCGGGGCAATGGTGGACACGACCGCGCGCCAGCTTTGATCGGGGTAGATATCGGACACCACCATCGCGGCTTGGCCGACCCTGATATTCGTCAACTGGGTCTCTTTGAAGTTCGCTTCGATCCACGGCTGCCCGCTTTCGATCAGGCTAAAGAGTGGCGCGCCTTGATCCGCGTATTCCCCCACCCGAAGTTTCATATTGCTGACGACGCCCGCGGCCGGCGCGGTTATTCGCGTACGCTCCAGATCCATCATCGCTTCATCGAGCACGGTCTTGGCTTCCGCAAATCTCGGGTGCTTCGCCGGCGCCAAGTGGGCGTTTCCACTGAGATTGGCGAGCACGCGATTGGCGCTTTCCTCCACCGTCGCGAGTTGGCGGTGCGCCACGTCGAGATTCAAGCGGGCTTCGTCATAAACGTTGCCGGATATCATCCCGTATTTCTTTAGCTTTTCTTGCCTTTCAAGCTGGCGCTGCAGGAACTTAATCCTTTCCCGTGTCTCATCTGCCTGCAGCAATGTGGCGCGGTATTCCGCGCGCAGTGACGCGACTTCGGTGCGGATCACATCCAAGCGAGCACGCCCTCGCTCAATGGCGATCTCATACGGTTGCGGATTTATGCGGAACAGCGGTGCGCCGGCAGCAACAAATTGGTTATCGCTGACGGAAACTTCCATCACTCGCCCGGCAATCTGCGCGCTGACCGAAATAATGTTCGCTTTCACGTAGGCATTTTCGGTTTCGACGAATCGTCCGCCGTGGGCATAGTACTGAAGGCTAAGGAAGGCGGCGATGATCGGTATAACACCGAGTAAAAGTAGCCGCAGGAGGTGCAGAAAGATTCGTCGCAGTCGGGAAACGCTGACCATCGCTAACGCTTCCGCCCGCGCGCGCCGTTTCTGGGTGGGCCGTTTTCCAACCGGGTTAGATTCGATTTGATCGCCAACAACATGTCGACAAAGTGTTCCCGGTCCGTAACGTCCAGGCTGGCGAGGGCATCGCGGCGCAACTCCGCGGCCGCCGCGCGCATCGCTTTCACAGCGGGCTCAACTTCCTCGGTCAAGTACACTTGCTTCGCACGGCGATCCGTTGCGTGCTCTTCGCGCCGTATCCAGCCCTTGGCTTCCATTCGATCGAGCAAGCGTCCCAAGGTGGCTTTTTCGATCTCCAGGATTTCCGCGAGTTCCGACTGAGTTGCGCCATTGTTTCGAAATAAATGATTCAGCACCCACCATTGCGAACGGGTGAGGCCCAGGGTTTTCACCCGGCGATCAAAGACGATGCGCATGAGTCGCGCCACGTCATTGAGGATGAAGCCGAAATTTCGCGATAGGTCTTCATTAAGCATTTCGCGATTTTAGTTGCCTAGCTTACAGTAAGCAAGGCCATTAGTCGTATGAAATCCAGACCGGTTTTTAGGCAGTCGAGATTGTTTGGTCGAAGTCGCTCGGAATGCGCGCGCGAATCGTCCGAAAGGCGTCCGCGTTTAGTTGTTCCGTGCGCGAAGTATTGCAGCACAATGCGCCGCGAAAGCCGAGATAATCCGGAGCCATTTCAACCAAAGGCGCAATGTCGCTGATTCGTAACGAGCCGGCCAGGCCGCACATAAGATTTTGCGAATGCGCGCGACGGACAAAGTCGGTCAACTGATTGTCGTTAAGATAACCGCGCAGACCACCGTTACGTTTGTCGGCAGTATCAAGCATGACGCCGTAGAAATCGCGCTTGGCGAGCGCATCGATCCAAGCGAAGACGGGCTGTTGATCCGCAAACAGCACTGCCACCAAGCGCGTGGATACTGGCTCCCATGCCATGCCTTGCCACGAGGCAAACTGGGAGCGGCTCGTGGCAATGCCGACCTTGACGATATTTACACCGGTGGCGGCCGTCGCCCTTATGTTTTGCACAACCAGCAACTCATCCATGGGCGGATCGCCGATGGTTGCGCTTACCACGCGGCGGCCATCGATGACGTCGACGATGTCGCGAATTGTTTCAAGCGGCAAAGCGCCGAGTGCGCCATCGCTGGGATTTTTCAGATCGATGATGTCTGCGCCGAGTTCCAGCGCGAGCAGAGCTTCCGCCGTTGATGTCACGCTGGCGAGCATCTTCGTCATGGCTGCGCCGTGAAATGGTGGGCATCGAGCTTGGATTGCAGCCAAGCCCACGCTTGCAATTCAATGGGCCCGGCGGTTTTCTCGATGGCAATATTGAGGCGCCGCCACTCGATTTCGATCTTCTCTGCCGGCAACATGTGCAATCGGCTGATCAACACCGCGCCTTCGATCACCGCCGCCTGCGCGCGATTGAAACCGCGAAACGGGCCATGGGTCTCATCGTGTACGCGCCTGCAGAACAACCGCGGCCGCAGCGGATCTTGTTCGGTTCGCTCCAATTTAAGTTCACTATGACCGAGCGTATCGCGCAGCCTAACGCAACCTATTATTGTTGCCGGGATGGTCGGCCAATTGCGTTGCGCGCCCGTGACGCAGCCCGCGAACACCCGCACGTCGTCGCAGAAATTTTGCACCGCGCAGCCGCTGGCGAGCACATTGTCGAGCGTGGTCGAAGGCTTAAATGGCGCCAGGATCGCCAGACCATTTTCTTCCCGTATGCCCATCGGCGCGAGGTGGATTGTTCCGTTCGCCGACCGAGTGGTGATGATGGTTTCGAAAATCATGATTCGCCGTCTTTCTTTTTTTGCGCTTGTAATGTCGTTCCCCCAGCATGGTAGACGGACTGTTCTTCCTGCTTTTTGTCAGTCGCCACACCCCAATTCAATTCCTGATCTTGCGTATAGCGCTTGCCGAGTTGCCAGGCGATCTGCGCGCGGGCCAGTTCCACCCCCAGGTAAAAAGCGTGGCTGCCATCCTGTTCCAGCTTGAGATCGGGAAACAACGCGAACGGATCTTCCGCCGTGTGGAAGCCATCGCGATTGTAAATGTGGATGCCGGCCTCGCTCACCTGCACACGAAAGCTTGGGTCCTTGATGGCCGCCGCCAAATCGCGAATCTCCGCTTCGGTGTCCGGAAAGGGTTTTCGGTCGTGTGCGATCAACAGCGCGGCGGAATAGTCTTTCGGCAAGCTCGTGTCTTCGCGCGCGGCATACATGATGCGGCGCGCAGCGTCGGCCTCGCGCACCGCGCGGCGTGCGTGGGGGCTGACCTCGGTGGTAAGTATCGAGCCGATACCCAGCTCGGAAATGATGCCCATCAGCACGGCGTTGACGCCGCTCGTATCGGCGTCGGTTAGCTCGGTAAGATTACCCACGCCCATCATGATCTCGGCTTGTGGATACCGCGCACGAAGGGCATGGTAACGCACGATGGATCGCGTAAAGCCGAAATGAATCGGATCGAGGATGGCGTCAGCGATGTAAGGTTTTTGTTTCTTTTCTAGTTCGTCCATGGCGCGAAACAGCGATTCGAGATCGGCGGGCTGGTTCGGGATCAGCACCGGTATGGACTCGACTTCGTCGGCAACCCACAGAGTTTCTTGATTCAGGCTTAAAAGATAGTCGGCGCCTGCCTTGCCGCCGCGCAAAAGTTCCTGGGGATCGACGGAATCGACGCTGACTCGATAGCTCACTTCTTTTAGGGCGCGAATTGCATCTTCCATATGCGGGAACGGCGTGTCGGGCAAACAGCCGATGTCGATCACGTCGGCGCCATCGCGCTTATACCGGGCCGCCCGTTGCAAAATTCCCGCGATATCCAACTGCGGCGCATCGACAATCTCGGCGAAAATTCTTACATCGTATTGGGACAAATCGCGAAGCTTTTTTTTCTTGCCGAAGAATTCGGGCAAGTCTTTCAACTCCTCCGGCCCGCGCTCGACAGGTATGCCATAGTGTTGGGTCAACGCTTGCAAATCGCCGCGACAGCGGCCGGGAACCACTATCCGCTTGGCTTTCCCGGCATCGGCAACGCGGCGCTTGATCAGATCGGCAGTCATCAAACCGGCGACGGTGATGCCGATGTTGAGCACCTCGTAGGTGAAGGGCGAGGGTTCGATGCTTTCAAGAGTCCGGTGCAGACTTTTTTCCGCGAGCTTGCCGGTGAGGAAGAGAACGTGGTCGGGCACGGAAAATGGGTCGCGGTTGCGATGATCGAAATCGTCTCCCTCCCTTTCAAGAGGAGAGCAGGGGTGGGGATGGGTCAATCGTGCGCATCAAATCGCAGCACCCATCCCCATCCCGGCCTTCCCCTTGAAGGAGAAGGGGTGGCTAGTCCATCAGTCCGGCAAACAACGCGGTGCTCAGATATCGCTCGCCGTAGGATGGAATGATTACAACGATCATCTTACCTGCGTTCTCATGGCGTTTTGCGACTTCGATTGCAGCCCACATCGCGGCGCCGGAAGAAATTCCGACGAGTAGTCCTTCCTCCTTCGCCATGCGCCGGGCGAAGGCGAAAGCGTCATCATTTTTCACGCGAATGATTTCATCGTAGATTTTAGTGTTCAAAATCGCCGGAACGAATCCCGCACCGATGCCCTGAAGCAGATGGGGGCCTTTTTGTCCGCCGGACAATACCGGCGAGGCATCGGGTTCGACGGCGACGCATTTGAACGACGGCTTTCTCGCCTTGATTACCTCGCCGACGCCGGTGATGGTACCGCCGGTACCGATGCCTGAAATCAGGAAATCGCACTTGCCATCGGTGTCGCGCCAAATCTCTTCCGCCGTGGTTGTGCGGTGAATCGCCGGATTGGCGGGGTTCTCGAACTGTTGCGGAATGAGATAACGGGAATCCTCCGCCGCCATTTGTTTCGCTCGTGCGATGGCGCCAACCATGCCTTCGGGTCCCGGCGTCAAAATCAATTCGGCGCCGAACGCGCGCAGCACGGCACGGCGTTCCTTGCTCATGGTTTCCGGCATCGTCAGCGCGAGCTTGTAACCCTTGGCTGCACAGACAAACGCGAGCGCGATGCCGGTGTTGCCACTGGTCGGTTCCAAAATAATCGTATCGGTCTTGATCAGACCGGCTTTCTCAGCGGCCTCGATCATGGACACGCCGATGCGGTCTTTCACGCTGTTTCCGGGACTGAGGAATTCCAGCTTGGCGACGACTTCGGCTTTGCAGCCTAAGGTCAAGCGATTGATGCGGACCAGCGGCGTGTTGCCGATCAGGTCGATGGCGCTGTTGGCGATGTTCACAATGTCCTCCTCAAAATCGTTTCAACACTATGGTAGAGGCTTGGGCAGGTTCAACGCAAGTGCTTGGAAACGCGCGTCCAGAGCGGCTTGCAGCCCGGCTACTGTGCTCACCACGGTGGTGTGCTCGAACGTCTTGAGGCGTTCTGTGTTGTCCAGATCAATACGGCGCGGGTAGAGCGTTACCCATTCGCTCGGCGATTCCGTCTCGACCACCGGCTCCGTGTCGCAGGCGAAGACGATGGTGGGAATGCGTTGCTTGCCCGCCTGGGCATAGATGTTGGTGATCAGCGTATCGGAAAGTCCCGCGACAAATTTCGCCACGCTGTTACTGGTCGCTGGGCCGATCACGACCGTGTGATAGTGGCCGTGATAGAACAGGCCCACCGGCGCCGCGCTCGCGGTCTGGTCGCGAAACACACGAGCGCGCTTGCGCAATTCCGTGACACTCAGGGTGTACATGTGCAGCACTTCCGCCGCCGCTTTCGATAGATAAAAATCGATTAGGCCCGGATGTTTCTCGTTTTTCGCAAGCGCGATTTCCAAAGATTCTTTGAGATAGTGGCCGGAGCCTGTTAGGCCCCAAGCGATGCGCGGCGTCTCATCTTGCTTCATTGTCACGGTACGACGCGATCGATAAGGATCTTGATATTTTTGGCGCCCGGCTTCACGATCACGCCGGCGCCGCTCAGATCGCCGCTTTGTGGAATCGCGTTGCCGGATTTCGACACGCGCGCCTCCACTGTTACTTGCTCGAACTTGCTCAGCACCATCGCCGGTGTCATGGCCATGGAATCGTCGAGGGTGAAAGTTTTCGGCAAGTCTTTCACCGCGCCACGCCACACAGCCAGCGGCATTTTTGGTGCGTTGCGGCCGGCGGCACGAGCGTATATGAACAGCGTGTCGCCGGCAGCAGCTTTATCTTTGAGGGAATCGCTCAGTCTGACTGTGCCGGAGACGCTGGCGTTGGCATCGGCCGTCGGCGTTTGTCCCGATGCCGCGCGAGCGGCGTTGATGCTGGCGACAATTTCATCGGTGATCTCGGACTCCTTCGGGACCTGAGCGAGCAACTTTTCCCAGTAGCCGATTGCCGCGCTGAAGTCTTTCCCCTCGAACGCCGCCGATCCCGCCAGCGCTAAGATGCGCGGATTATTGGGTTCCAGCTTGAGCCCTTGGGCGACGATCTCCCGCGGGCGGCCGGCGAAGGAATTGTTGTTGCCGGTGGCGAGCGCGTGGGCGTATTCCGCGAGTAAGGTGGCATTGTCGGGCGCGAGCAACACGGCTCGGTCATACGCCATGATTGCGTCGTTGCCGCGCCCGAGCGCCAAATAGGCCTTGGCCAACATGGTCCAGCCGTGGACATCGTTGGGTTGTTGCCGCAGTCTGACGGCTAAGCGCTGAGTCATGGTCGCGAAATGTTGCGGCGTGATATTTTCCGCGTTGATCGCCGCGCCAGAATGATTAGCCAATGCGACGAAGGCCTCGGGTTGGCCAAGGAGTTTGTATAGTGCGAACGATCCCAATGGCAGCGCCAGAGCAATCGCCGCCGCGATCCAACGCCGGCGCGTGCCGTCGCTTATTGGCGTTGCGCGGGCACGGGTTTCTTCCAGCAACCGATGCTTGAGTTCTTGCTCGGCCTCGCGGAATTGCGCTTCCAGTATCGAGCCGTTGGCGAAGTCGGCTTGCAGCTCTTGCAACTGCTCGCGATGAATCGGCAGGCTCGTAATGTCGGTCGTTGCCGGCGCGTATTTGCGCAACAATGGCGGCAACAAAAAAGCTAACGCGATCGCCACGAAGACCGCGACCGACGCGATGAAGGGGATCATGATTTCGTGTTGGGTGCGTCGCTGCTTGCGGAATTTTTCAGCAACGTGTCGGCTTGCTGGAGTTCATCGGTGCTGAGTTGCTGCGTGGCGACAAGCTTGCGTCGTTTTGCCAACCGCCAAAACAAGAAGCCGATCCCGCCGACAAGAAGCAGGAACGGCGCCACCCAAAGCAGCACCGTATTCGACTGAACCGGCGGTCTATACAGGACGAAATCCCCGTAGCGCGCCACCATATAGTCTTTGATTTGCTGATCGGTTTTACCCGCCTGGATTTGTTCCCGAATCTGGGTACGCAGATCGATAGCCAGATCCGCATTGGAATCCGCGATGGTTTGGTTTTGACAGACCAAGCAGCGAAGCTCGTGGGCCAAGCCCTTCACCCGCTGCTCTAATTCCGCGCTGAGCTTGGTTTCCTCCGCCCAGCCTCCCATCGGCAGGATAAGACACACCAGAACCGCGAGCCATCTCATCCCTGCAACTTCTTCACCAGCGGCAAGATCGTCGACTGGATCGTTTCCGGCGTTACCGGCCCGGTTTTCTTATAACGGATGACGCCCGCCTTATCGATTACAAAGGTCTCTGGCACTCCGTACACGCCAAAGTCAATTCCGACGCGCCCGCTCTCGTCGAAGATCGACGCCGTATAAGGATTGCCTAACTGCTGCAACCAATTCATCGCCGGCTCGCGTTTGTCTTTGTAGTTCAGGCCATAGATTGGCGCCACCCCGGACTTGGCGAATTCCACCAACACCGGATGCTCATCCCGGCACGCCACACACCACGACGCCCAGACATTCAAGATCCAAACCTGGCCGCGCAACTGCTCCGTGCCGATCATCTGGCCAGGCTGATCCAGCCGCGCGAGAGAGAAGGTCGGGGCGGGCTTGTCGATGAGAGGGGAGGGTACCTCCCGGGGATCGAGACTTAAGCCGCGACCTAGGAAGATTGCCAGGACGGCAAAGATCGCCAGCGGAATAAGAAATTTGGCCACAGGCTAATCCCCTCTCCCTCGAGGGAGAGCGGGAAACGTCGGCACCGTCCCGACGCCCTTATCATTTCCCGGAAGCGCAGGAGAGAAGGATTCCGCATTTCGTTTCGCCAGCCGATAGCGCCGATCGCTCAACGCCAAGAAGCCACCGAGCGCCATCAACACGCAGCCGCCCCAGATCCAATTGATGAAGGGCTTGTGATACACCCGCACACTCCAGGCCCCTTGGCTGTTCGGAATCGGCTCGCCGAGCGAGACGTATAGATCGCGGGTGAAGCCGCTATCGATCGCCGCTTCCGTCATCACCTGGCCCATGGCGCGGTAACTGCGTTTCTCCGGATAGAGCTTCGTCACTATCGCGTCGCCCTTCAATACTTCAAAGAACCCGCGGGCCGCTACATAGTTCGGCCCCGGCACTTCGGTGGTGCCGTTGAAGCGGAACGTGTAACTGCCGACTTCGACCGTATCGCCGACATTCATGCGCAAATCTTTTTCGGTCGCGTAGCTATTTACCAGGGTCACGCCGATGATGAATACCCCCACCCCCATGTGCGCCATGGACATGCCCCAGTACGCGCGTGGCAGGCTGGAGAGCCGCGCCAGTACTGGGCGTCCAGGCAGTTGCCTGACGCGTCCCACGATATTGGTGATGCCGGCGGCGAACAGCCACAGGCCCAACAACAAGCCGAACGCGATGAGCGGCGACCAGCGGCCCATGACAACGGGAAGGACCAGCGCCGTCACCACACTCACGCCGAAGGCCCACTTCAGCCGCGTCACCAGGCTCGGGATCACCTCGGCTTTCCAGCGCGCCATGGGGCCGATACCCATCAGGAAAACCGCCGGCGCCATGAGCGGGAAAAACACCGCGTCGAAGTAGGGTGGACCGACGGAAATCTTGCCTAGATTCAAGGCATCGAGGAACAGGGGATAGAGAGTACCGAACAGCACCGATGCGGCCGCCACCACCAGCAGGATATTGTTGGTGAGCAGCAAGGCTTCCCGGGACAGCAGTTCGAACTTGCCGCCTAATCCTACCTTCGGTGCGCGCCAGGCGAACAAGGCCAGGGAGCCGCCGATGACGATCACCAGGAATGCCAAGATGAAGACGCCGCGGGCGGGATCGGTGGCGAAGGCATGCACGGAAGTAATCACGCCAGAACGTACAAGGAAGGTGCCTAACAAAGACAGGGAGAAGGCAAATATTGCAAGAAAGACGGTCCAAATTTTGAAGCCGCCCCGTTTTTCCGTGACCGCCAACGAATGCATCAAAGCGGTCCCGACCAGCCAAGGCATGAACGAGGCGTTCTCCACCGGATCCCAGAACCACCATCCACCCCAGCCCAGTTCGTTATAGGCCCACCAACTGCCGAGCATGATGCCGATAGTCAGAAAACACCACGCCGCCGTGGTCCAAGGCCGCGACCAGCGCGCCCAGGCGGCATCGAGCTGGCCGCTCAGCAACGCGGCGATGGCGAACGCAAACGCGACCGAGAAGCCGACATAGCCCATGTACAGCATGGGCGGATGGATGACCATGCCGGGGTCTTGCAGCAGGGGATTCAAGTCGCGGCCATCCATGGCTTGCGGCAACAGGCGCTCGAAGGGATTGGACGTCAGCAACATAAACAACAGAAAACCGATGCTCACCAGCCCCATCACCCCCAACACCCGCGCCGCCATGGCAAGCGGCAATGCGCGGCTGAATACCGTCACCGCCAGCATCCAGCCCGACAGCATCAACGCCCACAGCAACAACGAGCCTTCGTGGGAACCCCAGGTCGCCGCGAAGCGATAAGGAACGGGCAAATGGGAGTTGGAATTAGACACGACGTTGACGACGGAAAAGTCGTTATTGACGAACGAATAGGCCAGACAGCCGAATGCGATGGCAACGAATACAAACTGCCCCTGCGCCGCCGGGCGGGCGATAGCCATGAAGCGGGCGTTGCCCGTCTGCGCGCCGATCAACGGTAACGTGGATTGAACCAGCGCGATGCAAAGCGCGACGATT
>JALYOK010000017.1 GCA_030856925.1 Pseudomonadota bacterium | reverse complement strand
CGGTTAAAGCGACACTCTCCCAGCAATATCCACACGATCGTGCCACCGGATATGTTGTCGGACAGGTTCGGGGCGCGATTTCCGTTAAGCGGCCGTTGCCGTAATCCATCCGGCTGAGAGGTTATGTGGCAAGCGTTGCGGTTCCACCGCTTTGGAGGCGTCCCCTCCGAAATTCCCCCAAGCATTTTCTTTTCTTACCCAAACTGAAATGGTAAAATCTTGAATTTCCTGAACTTACTGGAGTCAGACCCGCATGGCCGTGGAACGTACCCTTTCCATTATCAAACCCGACGCCGTTGCCAAGAACGTGATCGGTGAAATCTATTCGCGTTTCGAAAAAGCCGGCTTGAAAATCGTCGCCGCGCGCATGACGCATTTGTCGCAAGCAGAAGCCGAAGGTTTTTATGCGGTCCACAAAGAGCGGCCTTTTTTTAAAGACTTGGTCAAATTCATGATGTCGGGTCCGGTAATGGTGCAAGCTTTGGAAGGCGACAATGCGATCGCCAAAAATCGCGAACTGATGGGCGCGACCGATCCCAGGAAAGCCGACCAAGGCACGATTCGCGCGGACTTCGCCGACAGCATCGACGCCAACGCGGTCCATGGCTCCGATAGCCCCGACACGGCGAAGAATGAAATCGCCTATTTCTTTCCTAGCTTGAATATCTATCCCCGTTAAGGCTTCATCGGCGCGATGCTTAATTTGCTGGACCTCAATCTTTCCGGCTTGACCGAATTCGTGATCGGGCTTGGCGAAAAGCCTTTTCGCGCCAAGCAACTGCTGCGCTGGATCCATCAGTATGGCGAGACCGACTTCGCCAACATGACGGACATCGCCAAATCCTTGCGAGAAAAATTGCAACACGCGGCTAAAGTCGAGCCGCCCGAGTTGATCACCGAACAGCGTTCAGAGGACGGTACGTTGAAATGGCTGCTGAACGTGGGTGAACACAACGCCATCGAAACCGTGTTCATCCCCGAGAACGATCGCGGCACGTTGTGCATCTCCTCGCAAGTGGGCTGCGCGCTCGCTTGTACGTTCTGCTCGACCGGCCGGCAAGGGTTCAATCGCAATCTGACGGTGGCCGAAATTATCGGCCAGTTATGGTGGGCCCACCGTGCGCTTAGATGCGATCGCAAAGGCGGGCGCAGCATCGGCAACGTGGTGATGATGGGTATGGGCGAGCCGCTTACGAATTTCGACAATGTCTGCGACGCCATGGACATTATGCTCGATGACTATGGTTACGGGCTGTCGCGCCGGCGCGTGACGCTGTCGACCTCCGGCGTAGCGCCGGCGATGGAGCGGCTGAAGGAACGTTGTCCCGTGGCGTTGGCGGTGTCTTTGCATGCGCCGAACGATGCGCTGCGCGACGTGATCGTGCCGATCAACCAAAAATATCCGCTAGCGCGTTTACTTGCGACTTGCCGCAGTTATCTCGAAGTCGCACCGCGGGATTTTGTCACCTTTGAGTATGTGATGCTCGACGGCGTGAACGATAGCGTGGCCCAGGCTCGCGAACTGGTTGAGCTGATCGGCGATTTACCGTGCAAGTTCAACTTGATTCCGTTCAATCCGTTTCCCCATTCGGGATACAAGCGTTCGCCGCCCGCCGCGATCCAGCGCTTTCGCGACGTGTTGATGAAAGCCGGTTTTGTCGTCACCACGCGCAAGACCCGAGGCGACGATATCGATGCCGCCTGCGGCCAGTTGGCGGGGCAGGTAATCGACAAGACCGGCCGTACCGTCATTTTGGAGGTCAGTCGTTGATTCGCTTGCTTGTCGTGATGATGGTTCTCCTCGCCGGATGCGCAAACAAGGCTCCTAAACCTGCGCCCGTACCGGAACTAAAAAAGCTGACGGTTGCCGAACAGGCGGCCGAGGCTCGCTATCGCGCCGATGTTCACGCCGAACTGGCGGCAAATTACTATACCCGGCAACAATACGATATTGCGTTGGAAGAGTTAGCGATCGCGCTCGCATCCGACCCTAAACATGTGTCCGCCTACAATCTGCTGGGCCTGACTTACATGGAATTGCAACAGGACCGGAAAGCCGAAGAGGCTTTCGCGACCGCCTTACGTCTCGCGCCCGACAATCCGGATGTGAATAACAATTACGGTTGGTATTTGTGCAATCGGGAGCGGCAAAAAGAGTCCATCCCGTTTTTTTTGACCGCCGTCAGGGATACCCTCTACAAACAACCGCACAAGCCTTTAACCAATGCCGGGATCTGTTCCCGCCGCGCCGGCAATCAGCCGCAAGCGGAAGAGTATTTTCGCCGCGCGTTGCGATTGGCGCCGGCGGATCCGCAAATTAACCTGCAGTTGGCGGATCTTAACTTTAGCCGTAATAATTTTCCGCAAGCTAAGCTACATTTGACGCGGGTGATAGAAGCGCAAATCTCCACCGCGGAAGTGCTATGGTTAGCAGTACGCCTGGATCGCAAAATGGGCGATCGCAACTCCGAAGCAAGCAACGCGCTGAAGCTAAAGCGACGTTTTCCTGAGTCGCGTGAAGCAAAGTTATTGCAGAGCGGCAAATATGACTGAGCACGAATCCGACACCGGCATCGTAAATACCGATCAGAGCGCCGGTCGCCGGCTTTCAGAGGCACGCAAGAATCACAACCTGACCGTCACTGATGTCGCCGCGAAACTGCGGCTCGCGCCACGGCAAATCGAGGCAATCGAGGCCGATGATTACGATCGATTGCCCGGTCGGACCATCGGACGGGGCTTTGTCCGTAATTACGCGAAACTGGTGCAACTGGATCCGGCGCAAGTGGTCGCGGCGTACGATAAAATTGCGCCCGGCGATGGTGATCCGCGCATCCGCATCCCTCACCAAAACGTGCAATTTTCCGAGGTCGCCGGCGGTCATCGAAATCGATCGGCATTGTGGTCTACGCTGGGCCTCGCGATTCTGATTGCGATCAGCTTTCTTGCCTGGCGTTGGGAGGCGGACATGGCCCCCGCGCCGAAACCCGCAACGTCCCCCGTGACACCGCCTCGAGCGACGGGCAGCGAGCCTCCGATGACAGTTACACCCGCCGAGCCGGCGCCAGCCGGGGTGGAAGCACCGGGCTTGTCGTCGGGCGCGTCCGATGCTCCGAGCGCGGTCCGGGCCCTCGTCGCTGAGAACGTGGTGCATCTCGCGTTCAAGGGCGCATCACGGGTCGAGGTGCGCGATGCGGGCGGCAAGGTGGTGTGGAAGAAAACGAATCGCGCGGGCGCCGAGCAAGATATCACGGCGCCTTTGCCGCTCACGTTCATTATTGGTAATGCCGCCAACGTAACGATGATACACAATGGCGCAGCCGTCGATTTGAGCCCTCACATCCAACGCGGCATCGCCCGCTTTAAACTGGAGCGCTAAGTTGGCGCCGGTTATCGACTTGTCATGAACGCAATCACTGCTCCGGGCCCGCGCCGCGTAACCCATCAGGTGCGAGTGGGTGAGGTGCTCATCGGTGGTTGCGCGCCCATCGTCGTGCAGTCCATGACCAA
>JALYOK010000015.1 GCA_030856925.1 Pseudomonadota bacterium | reverse complement strand
CCGCTGGAGTTCGGTGGATTTTTCGGTGACGCGATCAAGATTGGCTCTGAACACAAAGCCATGGAGGAAATGGCGAAAGAATTTCACGGCCCGGTCGCCATGGCTATGCATGCGCTGTCGACCTTGCCGCTTTGGCTCGCGCTCTCGGGCGTGGTGCTGTCGTGGTTTTTCTATCTCAAGCGGCCCGATATTCCCGAGAAGATAAAATCCACGTTCAGTGCCGTCCATCGCGTCCTGGAAAACAAGTACGGCTTCGACGCCTTCAACGATTGGTTTTTCGCCGCTGGCGCGCGTGGCTTGGGTAATGGGCTGTGGCGGGTGGGCGACGTCGCCATCATCGACGGCGTGTTCGTCAATGGCGGCGCCAAACTGGTGGGCTGGATCGCGAGCTGGGTGCGCCGTTTCCAGACGGGATTCATCTATCACTACGCCTTCACCATGATAATCGGCGTGTTTGGATTGCTGACTTTGTTTTGGTACAGCTACATAAAGCACTGATAAGAACATGCCGCAGGCGTTTCCCTATCTGAGTTGGGCGATTTGGCTGCCGATCGCGGCGGGTTTGATCGTGCTTGCGGTCGGCGCAAAGCGTAATGCCGAGCCCGCGAAATGGATTGCATTGGCCGGCGCCATCGCCGGTTTTCTGGTCACGCTGCCGCTATATCAAGACTTCAAACTCGACACCGGCGCGATGCAGTTCGAAGAACTGGCGCCGTGGATCGACACCTTTAACATCAATTATCATCTCGGCGTCGACGGCATATCGGTGTGGTTCGTGTTGCTCAATAGCTTCATGACTATTTTGGTCGTGATCGCGGCGTGGGTGGTGGTGGAGCAAAAGGTCGCGCAATACCTCGCCGCATTCCTGATCATGTCGGGCCTAATCAACGGCTCGTTCGCGGCGCTCGATGCGATGCTGTTCTACGTGTTCTTCGAAGCGACGCTGATACCGATGTACCTCATCATTGGCGTGTGGGGCGGTCCCAATCGAATTTACGCTTCGATTAAGTTCTTCCTCTACACTTTGCTCGGCTCGTTCTTGATGCTCGCCGCGTTTATTTATCTGTACTTTCAAGCCGGCCAAAGTTTCGACATTCTGAAGTTTCACAAAACGGCGCTGGCGCTGCAGCCGCAATTATTGATTTTCAGCGCATTCTTTCTGTCTTTTGCGGTCAAGGTGCCGATGTGGCCGCTTCACACGTGGTTGCCCGACGCCCACGTGGAAGCGCCCACCGGCGGCTCGGTGATCTTGGCTGCCATCACTTTGAAGCTCGGGGCCTACGGTTTTCTTCGATTCAGCTTACCCATCGTGCCGGACGCGAGCCAGGTAGCGGCGCCTTATGTGATCGCGCTGTCGCTGATCGCCGTCGTGTATATCGGTCTGGTGGCGCTGGTGCAAGCGGACATGAAAAAGCTCATCGCCTATTCGTCGATTTCCCACATGGGGTTCGTCACGCTCGGCATTTTCATTTTCAACACCCTCGGCGTCGAAGGCGCTTTGGTGCAGATGATTTCCCATGCATTTATTTCGGCTGCCATGTTCCTGTGCGTAGGCGTCATGTACGACCGCATGCACTCGCGCCAGATCGCCGACTATGGCGGCGTCGTGAACACCATGCCGATCTTCGCGTCGTTTTTCATGCTGTTTGCCCTGGCGAATTCCGGCTTGCCCGGCACCAGCGGTTTCGTCGGCGAATTCATGGTGATCTTGGGTTCGGTGAAGGCTAATTTTTGGTATGCTTTCCTTGCCGCCACGACGCTGATTTTCGGCGCGGCGTATACGCTATGGATGTATAAACGCGTGGTGTTCGGCCCCGTCGCCAATGACAATGTGGCGAAGCTGCAAGACATCGGTGGGCGCGAGTTTGTTTTTCTAACGCTGCTGGCCGTGGCGGTGTTGTTCATGGGGATTTATCCTAAGCCCTTCACCGATGTGATGCATACGTCCGTCAAGGATCTACTGAATCACGTCGCGCAGAAGAAATATTAAATGACGACTCTCAACCTCTATCCCGCGTACCCGGAGATTTTTCTGATTTCGGCGATCTCGGTGATTTTGGTGCTGGATTTGTTTATCTCCGATGCCAATCGCGTCGTCACCTACGTGCTCACGCAATTGGCGTTGCTGGGCACGATCATTATTCTGGTCATGACCACGCAATCGGCCATTACGCTCACCTTCAACGATATGTTCGTGGATGATTTCATGGCGGACACCTTGAAGATCATGTGTTGTTTCGTATTGTCCGTGCTACTGGTGATGAGTCGGCAATATCTCATCGCGCATGGGTTATTTAGCGGCGAGTTCTTCGTGCTTATCCTGTTTGCGCTGCTCGGCATGATGGTGATGATTTCGGCCCATCATTTCCTCACGCTTTACCTCGGCCTCGAATTGTTGGCCTTGTCGTCGTACGCGCTGGTGGCGCTGGAACGCGACTCCGCGCGGGCGACGGAAGCGGCGATGAAATATTTCGTGCTCGGCGCATTGGCGTCCGGCTTGTTGCTGTACGGCATGTCGATGTTGTACGGCGCGACCGGCGCCCTCGACATCACCGAAGTCGCGCAAGCGGTGCGCCACGGCATCAGCGGCGACAAGACGGTGCTGGTGTTCGGTCTCGTTTTCATCGTCGCGGGTCTTGCGTTCAAGCTCGGCGCCGCGCCGTTCCACATGTGGATCCCCGATGTGTACCATGGCGCACCGACGGCGGTGACATTGTTCATCGGCTCGGCGCCAAAAATCGCCGCGTTCGCGTTCTTCATGCGCTTGCTGGTGTCGGGTCTCGAGCCGTTGGTTGCCGATTGGCGCGACATGTTGATCATTATGGCTGTCCTTTCCATGGCAATCGGCAACGTTGCCGCCATCGCCCAGACCAATTTGAAGCGCATGCTGGCCTACTCGACCATCTCCCACATGGGATATCTGTTGCTGGGTATTCTGTCGGGCACCCACAACGGCTACAGCTCGGCGATGTTTTACATCATCACCTATGTGCTCACCAGTCTCGGCGCCTTCGGCATGATCATGCTGCTGTCGCGCGCCGGATTCGAAGCGGAGAACATCGAGGATTTCAAGGGGCTTAATCAGCGCAATTCCTGGTACGCACTGTTGATGCTGCTGATCATGATTTCTCTTGCCGGATTGCCGCCCGCGGTCGGCTTTTTCGCCAAGCTCGCGGTACTGCAAGCCGCCCTGCAAGCGGGTTATGTGTGGCTGGTGGTGGTTGCGGTAATGTTCGCGCTGATCGGCGCCTTCTACTATTTGCGAGTCATCAAGGTGATGTACTTCGATGCGCCGATGGACCCATCATTGATCCGGCAAGAATCTGATATGCAGCTCATGATCAGCGCCAGCGGCATCGCGGTATTGGCGCTCGGTCTGTTTTCTCAGCCATTGCTTGCGCTGTGTGCGTACGCGATCAGCCGCTCGCTTTGAATGCCCATGAAAGACTCGGATAACGACTACACCGAACACGAAGTATCGTCCACGACGGTCTATCAAGGCGCGCTGCTTCACGTAAAGGAAGATAGCGTCACCTTGCCCGACGGCCGGCCCGCCAAGCGCGAATACATCGAACATCAAGGCGCTGTGTTGATTATTCCGCTGCTGGACGAATACACCGTCGTTCTCGAACGGCAATATCGCTATCCCGTTCGCCAGCACTGCTACGAATTACCCGCCGGCAAGAAGGAGCCAGGCGAGGCCTCGCTGCTCACCGCCCAGCGCGAACTCAAAGAAGAGACCGGTTACGAAGCCAAGGATTGGCGATCGTTAGGTGATCTGCTGCCTTGCATCGGCTACTCTGACGAACGCATCGAATATTTCATCGCACGCGATCTGAGCTTCGCGGGGGTTGCCCGCGACGAAGGCGAATTCCTCGATGTGTTTACCCTGTCGCTCAATGAGGCGATCGCATGGATTTCGGCGGGGAAGATCAAGGACGTAAAGACCATTGCCGGGATTTTCTGGGCGAGACATTTGGCCGGATCAAAGTAGACGAGGTTCGCCGGAACGACGTGCCGGAACGGCCATCTGATTATGAGTTACGCTCAGCTAAAACCCGTCACTAGGGTCACTTCAAGAAAAGGAAACTACGCACCTTTAGGGCCAGGGCTTTTTCCTAAATAATTTCCTGATGAACACGCGGCCAGAATTGTCGCGGATCGTTGCAGCGTTTCCAGAGTCAAGTGCCGTCCTTCAGATTCATCCTTTTAGGAGCAAGCGCCACCCTGTGCACATTCTTAAGTATGTGGCGTAATGGCGATAATCGTGATCTCACCTTTCCTTGGGCCATAGCACCAGAAAACGCGGTAGGCGCCCGGTGCGCGATTTTGAACGTAAGCCTCAAAGACCTTCGCGTCGGGATCGTAGGGGTTGTCGATCGAATCGTATTTGTGTGTTTTGAGGCCCGGGTAGCGAGGGTTTGCCTGCAGCCATTCAATGCACTTTAAGACTTGTTTGAAAAGTCCCTCCTGTTTTGAGGCCTTTGCCTTCTTAGACGTCTGTCGGTTCTTAAGCGACTTCAGGGCGGTCATTTGAAGTTCGTGGAAGGTGCCCGCTGACTCCTCAAGCCAGACCAGCGTGAAGGACATCAGTCTTCAAGCTGCTCGGCGAGTTTCGCCGCGGCTTTCAGATCCGGCGGGTTCTTCGTGACATTGCCCTTGCGGGCCTGATCTAGTCCACGCCGCACTGACGCCAGGGCTTTCGGATTCTCATAGAGCCATGCTTCGCCCTCGGGGATTACGCGAGCAAGCCGGACTACAACTTCGTCATCCCCGCGATGCTCGACGATAACGGCTCGGTTCGCGAAGTGAGCCCCGAGTGTCACTCGGCCTTTGGAATCGGTGCTTTTGTGGCGGGTTTGTATGCGCGTTGTCATTGAAGTAGTGTTGCCCATGGTGGGAAATTAGTCAAGTGGTCATTTCCCACTACGAAAAGCAAGGTCAAGATGCCAAGATGACCACCGTAAACCGCGCCGCACAAAAAGGGTGGGCGTTCTCCGAATCTGGCGGTAGGCTCCAATTCGCGGGACTAAACTAAATGGCAATTGGTTTTATAATTGCGCGACCAACAGGAGGAGTGCAAATGTATAGCTATGATGTCGTTGCGTGGGGCAAACCACTACAGAGGCGTGAGCGGGAG
>JALYOK010000567.1 GCA_030856925.1 Pseudomonadota bacterium | reverse complement strand
CCGTTGGCACCAATATCGTCGCGGCACTTGGGGGAGATGCCCCGCCGACATTTGAAGTATTGATCAGTATTGCGCGCAGTCCAGTTTAGCCAGTCGGCTTTTTAAACAATTTTGGAATACCCGCGCTTCGGAACTGTTCTCATCCACCCGCGATGTTGCCAGAAATGATCAAGAACCGCAGATATGGACGGATGATCCGTGCATTTTGTCGCAAGTTAGGCATAATACGCGGCTTCGAATTTTGACCCGATCAGACCTTTTCTTATGCATAAAGAACCTCGTAAGGTCCGTGAGTTTCGCCGCCGCGAGCAGGAAATTCTCGATACCGCGCTCAAGCTGTTCCTCGATCAAGGTGAAGACAGTGTCACCGTCGAGATGATTGCTGATGCCGTCGGTATCGGCAAAGGCACGATCTACAAGCACTTCAAATCCAAGGCCGAGATTTATCTGCGCCTGATGCTCGACTACGAGCGTGATTTGAATGAGCTGTTGCACTCGGCTGACGTCGACAAGGACAAGGAAGCATTGTCCCGGGCTTACTTCGAATTCCGCATGCGTGATCCACAGCGCTACCGTTTGTTTGATCGCCTCGAAGAAAAGGTAGTCAAGGGCAATCAGGTGCCGGAGATGATCGAGGAACTGCACAAGATCCGCGCCTCGAACTTCGAACGCCTGACCCTTTTGATCAAAGGCCGGATCAGCGAAGGCAAGCTCGAAGACGTGCCGCCGTATTTCCATTACTGCGCGTCCTGGGCGTTGGTGCATGGCGCGGTCGCGCTGTATCACTCGCCATTCTGGAGCAATGTGCTGGAAGATCAGGAAGGCTTCTTCCAGTTTCTGATGGATATCGGTGTGCGCATGGGTAACAAGCGCAAGCGCGACACCGACACCCCGAGCAGCTGAGCCATTCAGTTTCCTTATTGCGCCATGATTTGCTGCATGGCGCAGTACCGCAGGAATATACTCAGGCATAGGACTTGCTAAAACTTGATTTTTTAGTCAAGTTTTACCCGTTCGATTTCCTTTTGCCGGAGTGATCCATGATCGTTGACCGTCAAGGCAGGCGTTTTCGCAATCTGCGAATCAGTCTGACTTCAGCCTGCAACTACGCGTGTACCTACTGCGTGCCTAACGGCAAGCGGCTGGTCGCTGCGCAGGATGAACTGTCGGCCGAGGCCATGGCTCGCGGCGTCGCGTACCTGATCGAAGCCGCCGGTATCGAACGGTTGCGCATTACGGGCGGTGAGCCGCTGGTGAGCCCCAAGCTCGAAGCGTTCATGACAGCAGTTGGCAAAATGGGCCTGGAAGACATCAGCCTGACCACCAACGGACAATTGCTCGCAAAGAAGTTGCCGTTGCTGGTGGACGCCGGGATTCGTCGCATCAACGTCTCGCTCGATACCCTGGATGCCGATGCATTTCGCAGCATTGCGCGCGGCGGCGATCTGGCCACGGTGCTCGATGGGATGGATCAGGCGAAAGCAGCGGGGCTGAAAATCAAGGTCAACATGGTGCCTTTACGTGGGCAGAACCTGGATCAGGTGATGCCTTTGCTCGATTATTGCCTGGAGCGCGGCTACGAGTTGCGCTTCATCGAGCTGATGCGCATGGGCCATCTCGCCAGCGATTCCAATGCATTCCTGCAGCAGTTTGTCAGCCTGCAGCAGTTGCTGAGCCTGATCGGCGATCATCACGAATACCTGCAAGCCGATGCGCCGGTCGACGCGACGGCGGTGCGCTACGAAATTCCGGGGCAGGGCTACTTCGGCGTGATCGCCAATGAAAGCGTGCCGTTTTGCCGGACGTGCTCGCGGCTGCGGCTGTCGTCTACCGGCTGGTTGCATGGCTGCCTGTCGTCGAGTAATCGCCACTATGTCGGCGATCTTCTCGACAAACCGCGTCACCAGGCCCTGCCGGCCCTGCAACGTCTTTTGGTAAAAGCCTTGGGCGACAAACAGGAAGTGGCCTTTTCGGGCGGTGCCACCATCATGAAGATTATCGGCGGCTGAACCCAAGTTTTACGACTGCTTCGCAGCCGAACGCAGGCGGCGCCAGCGGCTACAAGGTTTGCGCATTCTCTAGAGCTGGCGCGGAAGCTGCATCCACTGGCCATTCGCCGGTTTTCCGTCACCGGCCTCTGGAGGGTAGGATGCGTAGCCTGGTTTTGCTGCTGGCCGTTTTGGCGCTTGGTGGCTGCATGAATGTCAGCGACATGGCCGAGGGGACTCGCTATCACATGAGCGATGCCGGCTTGCTCGATCACAGCGACAGCCGTCGCGTGAACAACTTGCGCATTCAGCCGGATTCATTCGTATACATCGCTCAAGGCGCTTTCGCCCCACCGGGCAGTCCATATCCGCGCCCCAATGTCATCGCCGAAATCGCCTTCAACGGCTTTATCGAATATTTCCCGATGGTGCGCCGCGCTCGCGCCCCGGAAGGTCTCGACCAGGCCATGGGTGAAGCCCGTGCCCTTGGTGCGCATTACTTGCTCTACACGCGCTTTGCCAAGTCGGATGACCGGATTGGCAACACGGATGAATGGCTGGATCAGGAATACGTGGACCGGCTTGGCGTTGACACCGGCGTGATTCAAATCATGTTGATCGAGACCAGCACCCAGTATTTGATTGATACTGCACGGATCAAGAGTCGTGGCGGTTTACTGACGTTCCACGATGAAAAGCCTGAAGACCTGATGGGCCCGCCGCTGGAGCAATATGCTCGTAGTCTGCTGGGGATCAGCGACCGATAATCCGAGGAGTCCGCCATGAGTGATCCGCAAAAAGCCCACGATTTGTTGGGGCAAATCCCCAAAACCAAAGGCTTGCCACCGGTGCACTTATGGAATCCCGAGTTCTGCGGCGACATCGACATGCGCATCGCCCGCGATGGCACCTGGTATTACCTGGGCACGCCTATCGGACGCAAGCCGATGGTCAAATTGTTTTCCACCATCATCCGCCGCGACGGTGATGATTATTTCCTGATCACGCCCGTCGAGAAGGTCGGCATCAAGGTCGACGACGCGCCGTTTGTGGCGATTGCGGTGGAAGTGGAAGGCGAGGGTGAGGCGCAGATTCTGCGGTTCACCACCAATGTTGACGAAATCGCCGATGCCGGCACCGAACACCCGATACGCGTGGTGACGGATCCCGTCACGCAAGAACCCGCGCCTTATGTGCATGTGCGTACCAACCTCGAAGCCCTCATTC
>JALYOK010000554.1 GCA_030856925.1 Pseudomonadota bacterium | reverse complement strand
CGGTTAATCTTTAGTATTTCCATCAAATCCTCCTAATGCTGGGTCATGCGTAGGTAAATCAGAGGAAGTTTTTCCGGTAGTCTCGCAATCTTGTCCATCACCAAATAATTGCGGCGGCCGAAGATGGTCGAGACATATTTGTCGGCACTGGAGTCGAGGCTCATGCAGAATGGCTGAATGCCGTGCCGCATCAATCCCTCGCAAGCTTTCTTTGCATCCATCATCAAATAACGTGGGTCGTGAATGTCGATATCGGACGGCTCGCCGTCGGTAATCACCAGTAATAGTTTGCGCCCGGAAGCCTGCGCGCGCAAGAACTCGCCGGCATGCCGAATGGCCGGCCCCATGCGCGTCGAAAGCAGCGGCGTGATACCTGCGAGTGCAGCTTTCGCTTGGGGCCCGTACGGCGCCGCGAAGTCTTTGAAGCGGAAATAGCTGACATCACGCCGGCCATTGGAGGTGAAGCCATGGATGGCGAATTCGTCGCCCAACTCGCTCATGGCCTCGGCTAACAAAACCAGCGATTCGCGCGCGAGATTGAGCACCGTGGTGTTTTCGCTGCGAATGATATCGCCGGTGGATTTGGAAAGATCCAGCAGAACCAGCACCGAGAGATCGCGGCCACGGCGCACGGTGCGCATGTTGATGCGCGGATCGGGATCGTGTGCGCTACGCAAGTCGATCACCGCGCGGATCGCGGCGTCAAGATCCATGCGATCACCCTCGTGCTGTTTACGCAGCCGCAGCGCTTGTTGGATTTGCGCGGCGCGGATCAATGCTTTGACTCGATGTTGCAACCCTTCGTGGCGATGCAGCACTGCGTCGATCAAACTGGGATCGCCCAACACCGGCTGCTTTTCGAACAAGGTACACCATGATGGCCGCTCGAGGCCGATCGTGTAATCCCACTCGCCGTAGTCGACGGTACGCGTGCCCAGCTCCAGCGCGATAGCGTGGCGCGACTCTTGTTCTTTTTTTTCCGGATCGGGGTCTTCGACCTGGGCATCGCGCAGTTCCGGTTGATCGAGTTGATCGACCTCACGCGGATTCGTTTTGATCTCTTCGAGGACGATGTCGTCGTCCTCGTCCAACGTTGGCGGCACGTTGTCGTCGCCGTAGTGCCACATAAAGGAGTGATCGTCGCGGCACGGCGGTTGCACGACATAAGTCTTGTAGTTGAACTGTAGGCGCGTTTGTCCTATATCGTTGGCGAGCGGATTCGCGAGCTCGACACTGAGGTTTTGATCTTCGAGCCGCGCTTGATTCTCCGCCCACATGCTGCGGCCGCGGACTACCCAGGGATGGTCGTCAGCGTAATCAGGATCGAGCAAGGCGCGGGATAAACGTGCCGTGAGCTCGACAAAAGTCCCACCGAGTTCGGGTGAGGCGACATGCCATGCCTTCCAAAAATTGCGCAGGCCGGGAAATTCCCGTATCGCCAAGGCTTCAACGCGCGCATCCTCCAGCATCGACACGACCACGATCTTGATCGGCTTGTAGTTCCCGACCTTGAAGCGAGCGCGGGTGAAGGTGAGATGCGCGGCGGCGTGGGCGGCGGCGGCGCGATAGAGCTCCGCGCCGGGGCCGATCTTCTTGCCGCCATACGCATCGGGTAGATAGATGGTCTCGTCGTCGATGAAAGGCCGGTGATTGTGGATCGCCAGATCCTTCTTGGCCTTGGGATGCATGATCCATTCGTGCCACCAGAGCGCGCGTAAATAAAGCTGCAAACGCCGGTGGACGTGGCTGAACAGCGTGCCCTCCCCGCCGAGCTTGAGCATGGCGATAGCGTCTTTGCTGTCGAGGGAAAAATATTTCTTTTGCGCATCGGCATCGCGGGAATGGGTGCGCAAGCCGACTTGTACCCAGCGCCTAAGTCCGGTGATCGTCAGGCCGTCGAGCAAGGTCGGCAGCCGGTCAAAGAATAGAGGCAATACCCCCGGCGACACAGCCGATGTTTCGCTGATTAAGCGCAGGTATTCGAGGAACGATAGCGTATCGCCTAGCTTTTGCGCGGCGAGCGTACTGGTTGCGAAGAACTGATCGAGTGGCGCGGCGCCGGCACGCTCGCTGACACGCATAGCCGCTTCGATCAGCGGTTGAATGACGCTCGCGTCCAAAATTTCCACCACTTGCGGTACCTGCCGCAAATAGGCAACCAGCGGCGCCCAGCCTGCTCCATTGGCTTTAAGTTTCATCAAGCCACGTATGTAGGCGTCGAGCCCAGCGTCACCCAACTTACCGTGGGCCGCCACCGCCGCGGATTGGATTAGCGCGACGAGCGTTGGATCCAAATTGGCCGGCAGGTGACGCAGAATGTCAGGTGAATCGGTGATCAAGGTTTATGGCCTAAGGAACCTTCCTTAGAAATAAGTTCGGACAATAGCATCCAACGCGTCACGCATATCGGGATCGTCAGTGATGGGCCGCACCAAGGCCACGCGGCAGGCGGCGACGGGATCGATATCCCGGGCGATCAACTGACCGGCATAGATCAGCATGCGGGTCGAGGTTCCTTCGTCCAGGCCGTGGCCTTTGAGATTTCGTGCGCGTTCGGCGATGCTGACCAGCTTACCGGCGCGATCGGCGTCAACGCCCGATTCATGGGTGACGATCTCCGCCTCGATATCGTGGCTGGGATAGCCGAAATCCAGGGCGCCGAAGCGCTGTTTGGTCGATTGCTTAAGATCTTTCAACACGCTCTGGTAGCCGGGGTTGTAGGAAATCACCAACTGAAAATCCCGATGAGCCGCAACGGTTTCATTCTTTTTATCGAGCGGCAACATGCGTCGCGTGTCGGTCAGCGGATGGATAACGACGGTTGTGTCCTGGCGCGCTTCCACCACTTCGTCCAGATAACAGATCGCACCATTGCGCACCGCCAAGGTGAGCGGGCCATCATGCCAATGTGTGCCCGAGGCATCGAGCAGAAATCGCCCCACTAAATCCGATGAGGTCATGTCTTCATTGCAGGCGAGGGTGATGAGCGGCTTCCCCAACTTCCACGCCATATACTCCATGAAACGCGTCTTGCCGCAGCCCGTCGGGCCCTTCAACATCATCGGCATGCGCGCAGCGTAGGCTGCTTCGTATAACTCGATTTCGTCGCCCACGGCCCGATAATAGGGCTCTTGGTGAATCACATACTGTTTAACAAATTCGTTCAAGGGCGAGACAGGTTTGAGCATATCGCTATTCATATCGTTAGTTTACAGATCTATTTTCGACGCGGGATCGGCGCCACGCCGGCCAAGTATTTTCGAGCCTCGGACCACAGGCAAAATTGCGCAGCTCGCAGCGACACGCCATCGGCGGCGAGTATGCGTGAAAACACTCCGACTCCACCGGGAAGCAAAGATACCCCGGCGTAGATTTCTTCGACGCAATCGAGCGCGGCGCGCATTGATGTCAGCAAGTCGGCTGACAGTCCTCGGCACAAAAGCATGAAACTGGCGTGAGCCGTGAAGCTTCCCGTGACGCCAGGGAGAGCCGCCAGAATCGACCGGCCGTCAATGCGGATGCGATCTCGCACCAGTACGTCTTCGTTAGCATCGAAAACGCTAATGTCGCTGCGAAACCAATCGAAGGCCTCGCCTCGATCCCGGTGATCGTGCATCAAGAACGCGTCGCTCAAAACTACGCACGCCGCATCGTCTACGACCACGGTGACGGTTGAGGTGATACGCGCGCCCGGGAAAAGAATCATGGGGTCCGGCAGGTATTCGATCAGTGAGTCACTGTCGGCGACTAGGTTAACGGCTTGCCTTGCCTCGCCTGTGGGCATACAGTGGACGATGGTCGAT
>JALYOK010000552.1 GCA_030856925.1 Pseudomonadota bacterium | reverse complement strand
GGGTGTGGCTGCGGTTTGGCTTGATGGCGGGTTACAACACCATCAAGAGCGTTGTACGGCGCGGCTAATCAAGCTGAAAATTCGCCCCGACAAATGCCCCGTGGCCACTTGTCAAGAAGGACGTCGTCAGCTTGAGTAGGCTTTCAGCCATGCAACAAAAGCCTTTATTCCCACCGTCAATGGTGTCGTCGGCTCAAATCCGACTGCAGCTCGCAAATCTCCGGTATCCGCGTAGGTCTGTTGCACATCCCCCGCCTGCATCGGCTTCATGTTCTTGATCGCCTTGATCCCCAACTCGCTTTCCATTGTCTCAATAAACTCCAACAGGCCGACGGGCTGGTGATTGCCGATATTGTAAAGCCGATAGGGCGCGTTGCTACAACTTGGGTCGGGATTTCCGGTGTCGGATTTAAGATCTGCTGCGGGAATCTTTTGTGACACCCTAAGGACGATCTCAACGGTATCGTCTATGTAAGTGAAATCCCGCTTCATATCGCCGTAGTTGAACACATCTATCGACGTGCCTTCCATAATGGCCTTGGCGAAAATCATCGGCGCCATGTCCGGCCTTCCCCATGGGCCGTACACGGTGAAAAATCGCAATCCCGTAGTCGGCAATCCGTATAAGTGACTGTAGGTATGCGCCATCAACTCGTTCGATTTCTTTGTCGCGGCGTATAAGCTTACCGGGTGATCAGTGTTGTCGTGCTCGCTGAAGGGAATTCGGGTGTTCAAGCCATATACGCTGGAGCTACTTGCGTAGACCAAGTGCTCGACTTTGTTATGGCGGCACCCTTCCAGAATATTCATGAACCCGACGACGTTGCTCTGAATATAAGCGTGGGGATTTTTCAGCGAATAGCGTACGCCTGCCTGCGCCGCGAGATGGATGACTCTCGGGAATATGTGTTCAGCGAATAGTTTTTCCATCGCCTGGCGGTCGGCGATGTCCATCTTGATGAAAGTGAATTTCTCAAACGACTTGAGTTGTTCGAGCCGCGCGTATTTTAGGCGCACATCATAATAGTCGTTAACGTTATCGATGCCGACGACCTCGTCGCCGCGCTCGAGCAAGCGCTTGGCCGTATGCATGCCGACGAATCCCGCAGCGCCCGTCACCAGGATTTTCAACCTACGTTCCTTTGTTATGTTCGATCAACTTTGCGTACTTGCTAAATGTGTTAAAGCACCCGATCAGAATGTGAATCAGTCCCGGCACGCCATCCAAAAACCCGCGCCTCAACACGTAAAATTTGATAAACCGAACAACAGGACTCAACACCAGCTTCACCACATCGGCGCGCGCGCCGGCTTGGTGCAAGTCGCGAGCTTGGATCGTCGTATAGCCGTTTTGCTTGTGTAAATAATCGGCGATGCCTTGTTCAGATTCGTGCAATAAATCGCCTTTGAGGATCCCGACCGAGTCCAGCGTCTCCACTCTCTCGTGAACGGTGTCGTCGCTCCAACTGGCGTGGCCGCGATGAAACAGTCTCAGCGACCAATCAGGGTACCCCTCTCCGTGGCGCAAATAACGGCCCATGAAGCGATTGCGGCGCGCCATTTTATAGGCTTTGAATTCCGGCAGGCTTAGCGTCGCTAGGATCGAGGCACGCAACTCATCGGTCACGCGCTCATCGGAGTCCAAACACAACACCCAATCGTTTTGCGCTTGCGCGACGGCGTATTGCTTTTGTTTGCCGAAGCCTTCCCAATGTCGGCTGACGACGCGCGCGCCGTTCGCTAACGCCAGCGCGACGGTGTCGTCTTCGCTGCCGCTGTCGACAACGACGATCTCATCGGCAAATGCGGCGGATTTTAAACACGACACGATCTGCGCCGCAACGTCGCGCGTGATGATCACGACGGACAGCGGCACACGGGTTGCAATCATTGCCACTCGCTTTGCGAGCATTTGATAACCTGCATATTGTATTGATATTTCGCGCGTAACTCTACGATATCGACCGTTTCGCAGTTCCATTAATTTCATGCAATCATGCATTCATGTAGTATGATTTCGCGTAAGTATAGGTCCCTAAGAAGCGAATCAATGGTAAGTCAGGTAAAAGTAGTAGGTAAAAGCGGGCAAATTTCGTTGGGTAAGGAATTTGCCGGCCAGCAGATGCTAGTCGAGGAAATTGAACCGGGTGAATGGCGGATTCGTGCGGCTGTGGTCGTGCCGCGCCGCCAAGCTTGGGTACACACTGAAGCTATGCAAACTCGGCTTGCGGAAGCGATCGACCGAGTTCAATCTACCAAACCGAAGGATACCGATCTAGGCACGTTGAAAAAAAGCTTAACGCGGTAAATGGAAAGTAGCTCGGTCGCGCGAGTTAGGCTAGACCTCAACGAAAGCGACTTCCTAGCGGACCTTTTCGCATTAGAGAAAAATGACAAAGTTCAGGCGCTGAAACAGTTTGAGAAAATTTCGAAACTGAACTGGACTCAGGTTTACCAGGATCCCGGGCTCAAGTGGGAGAAGATTGAGCCGGTACCTCCCGCGCTTGCGCGTCATCTTACAATGGACAAACAACTTTCCCTGTACTCCATCCGGCTTACGCAAGCCAAACGCGCTGTCGTCACCCGCGACGGTGATTTCATGCGATTTCTTGTATCACCGCCGGATGACGATTCGACCTACGTTTAGGTGCAGATCTCCCGAAGTCCTTAGCCAGGGCCAGGGTTACCTACTCGATTTAACGTACGGCAAGAGCGAAATTGTCTCGCGTCGGTCACACTGACCATGATCAGAGTTTCGCTACGCTAGAATGCGGGATGCGCGTTCTTTTGGTCAAAACATCATCGCTGGGAGATGTCATTCACAACCTGCCGGTGGTCGCCGATATCCACTATCACTACGCGGATGCAAAGATCGACTGGGTCGTCGAAGAAAATTTTGCCGCCATTCCGGGCCTGAATTCGAACGTAGATCGCGTATTTCCCGTCGCTATGCGGCGCTGGCGTAAACATCTTTCCTTTCGCGCCACGTGGGAAGAGTGGCGCGCTTTCAAAAAGCAGTTGCAACCACACAGTTACGATTTCGTCATCGATACCCAAGGCCTAATAAAAAGCGCCGTGATTGCGCGCGCCGCCAGGGGTCTGCGTTGCGGTTACGATTGGGACAGCGCTCGCGAGCCCTTGGCGAGCTTCGCTTATCAACGCAAATTCAACGTCGCAAAAAACTTGCACGCGGTGGAGCGTAACCGTCAACTCGCCGCCAAGGCACTCGGCTACGAGGCAAGCCCAGAGCCGAGCTATGGCCTATCTGCCCTGGGAGCCGCATCGGATAACGCTCTCCCGACTCCTTATGTTGTGTGCCTACGCGCCACCAGCCGCGCCGAAAAAGAATGGCCACAGGAAAACTGGATCGCTCTTGGCAAGCGGTTTGCCGCACGCGGCTTCGCCAACGTTTTCCCAAGCGGCAACGAACACGAATATGCACGAGCGCGCGAAGTAGCGGGCGCGATCTCGAACGCCCGCGCGCTACCACCCGGCTCCCTCGATGATGTCGCCGCAATACTTTCCAACGCCACGGCGGTCATCGGCGTCGACACCGGTCTCACGCACCTCGCCTGCGCCCTCGGCAAACCCACCGTCGCGCTGTTCTGCAATTCGGACTCACGGCTCACCGGCGTGTATGGCAGCGCGTGCGCGGTCAACCTCGGCGGCATCGGCGCGCCGCCCAGCGTCGAAGCAGTGGTCGACGCCTATGAGCGAATCCGCAACCCGTGATAGAACGCGTCCTCTACACGTCGCTGCTGTACTGCCTGCTGCCCTTGCTGCCGCTACGCCTCGCCTGGCGCGCGCGCAAAGAGCCGGAATATTTGCAGCATGTCGGCGAGCGTTTTGGTTTCTACACCACGCGGCCGAGTAAGCCCACCATCTGGCTCCACGCGGTGTCTGTCGGCGAAACTCGCGCCGCTGCGCCGCTGATAAAACTATTTCAAACGCGCAATTCGCAGTATCAAATCCTGCTCACCCACATGACGCCCACCGGCCGTGCCGCATCGGCAGAGCTGTGGGGCGATTCCATCTTGCGTTGCTATTTGCCGTACGACTATCCGTTTGCGGTGCGCAGCTTCTTGCGCCGCTTCCAGCCGCGCTTGGGAATTTTGTTGGAGACGGAACTGTGGCCGAATCTCATTTTCATTTGTCGCGAACAAAACGTTCCGCTCGCGCTCATCAACGCGCGACTGTCGGAACGCTCGGCGCGCGGTTATGGGCGCTTCCCCGCTCTCACGAGCGATGCCTTGAACAGGCTTGCCCTTCTTGCCGCGCAGACGGATGCCGACGGAGAACGGCTCCAGTCCTTGTTCTCCGGCCCGTTATCTATAATGGGTAATCTCAAATTCGATAACGATGTTCCCGCCGAACAACTTGCTCTCGGGAAAAAATTTCGGCAGCTATTCGGAGCAGATCGCCCGGTCTGGCTCGCGGCCAGTACCCGCGACGGCGAAGAAAAATTGTTGCTCGACACGCTGGAAAAAATTCAAACGCCTAGCGCTCTTGCCGTTATCGTCCCGCGCCATCCACAGCGGTTTAATCAGGTTGCAGAGTTACTCAAAGCCCACGGCATTGCGTTTCAACAACGCAGCGACAACGCCGCCATCGCGCCAGCCACCCGAGTCGTGCTCGGCGATTCGATGGGTGAAATGTTCGCCTACTTCGCCGCCAGCGACGTGGCGTTTATCGGCGGCAGCTTGTTGCCGATGGGCGGTCAGAATTTGATCGAAGCGTGCGCCGTCGGCACGCCGGTGTTGATCGGACCGCATACGTTTAATTTTGCCGAGGCGACGCAGCAGGCGATTGCCTGCGGCGCCGCACGCCGCGTGGTTGACGCGGGGGATTTGGCGAAGGAACTCGATAAATTGCTCGCCTCTCCAGGGGCCCGGCGAGCCATGGCGCAGGCGGGACTAGACTTTACTGCGCGCCACCGGGGCGCCGCGGAGCGGGCCTACGGATTGGTCTCTGCTCTTTTGGATCGGCGGGTCTAAGCTCGCCCGGCGGTCGTCCGATCGCCCTCGGCAGCGTCGGCGTGGTGGCGCGCGGCACCCTGGCATTGCCCGTGGCCGGCTCGCCGGGCCTGCGCAAGCTGCCGTTCACTTCGATCAGATCGTTGCGCGCCAACAAGCCGGCAGCGAACTTGAGCTTGAGCTGGTTCAGGATGGTGTTGTATTGCGCGGAGTAAAGATCCCGCCGAGCGCTGAAAAGTTGCTGCTGCGCATTCAGCACGTCGACACCGGTACGCACGCCGACCTCCTGGCCAAGCTTGGTGGAATCCAGTTGACTCTGGGTAGAAACCACCGCCTGTTCCAGCGCCTTCACTTGCGCAATACCGCTAGTCACGCCGAGGTAAGCCTGGCGCGCGTCCTGCGCCACTTTGCGGCGCGTGCCTTCGGTGTCGAAGCGCGCTCTCTCGCGGTTGGCCACGGCTTCCCGCACGCGGGAATGCCGCAGGCCGCCTTCCCAAATCGGAATATTGATCTGTACGCCGACGCTCGCGTTGGATACCTCCTGGCCAAACCCGGGCTCGCGCGTCGTCGTCGCAGAGTCGCCATAACTCGCCACCAAATCGACCGTGGGCGTGAACGCCGCCTTATTGCGGCTGATTTCTTTTTCGGCAATTTGTTCCGCTGCTTGGAACACGACTACCTGTAGATTTTGTTTGCGCGCCACGTCGACCCACTGGCTCATGTCGCTGGGCGTCGGCGGCGGCAAAACTAACCTGTCGCGCAGCGGCGCCAAATCGTCAAGCGGCCTACCGATCAAAATCTCCAACGCCCGGCGCTTTACTTCCAAATCATTCTGATCGGCGATTTCCCGCGCGGTGGCCAAATCGTACCGAGCTTGCGCCTCATGGGTATCGGTGATGGTTGCCGTGCCCACTTCGAAATTGCGCTTAGCCTGGGCCAATTGCTCCGAGATCGCGATCTTCTGGTTGCGCGACACGGCCACATTGTCTTCGGCGAGCAGCACGTCGAAATACGCCTGGGTGGCGCGCAAAATCAAATCCTGCTGCGCCTGGTTAAGTTGTGCTTCGAACTGGGTCAACTGCAATGTCGCCTGATCGACAACAATATTGTTTTGTAATCGGTACAGGGGCTGTGTCAGCGATAGGGTATAGCTTGCCGATCCGTAACTCGCGTTCCGCGCGAAGAGGTGATCCTTGACGTAATTCCCCGTCAGCGGCGCGGTCAAGTTGACTTGCGGCCACAACGCCGCCCGCGCCTGCGGCAATTTTTCAATGCCCGCTTTGTAAGCCTGTTTTGCCGCCGCGTAGGTGGGATCCTGCTGATCCGCGGCCTGGTAAACGTCAAGCAAATCGGCGGCCTGGGCAGAATATGCCAGCATCAGACCCACAGCAATCGGAGTTAAGCCTCTCATCGATTTATTCCCGTAAGGACTGACCGTCAAAATACGAATTGTTCACGTTGTACGGCGTTTCTAAGAGGCGGAGTGCAAGTCTCGAACAATTCGTGTCGCTCGATTCCGCTTTGCGCGCTGCGGGATAGCAACAAGGCTTTCATGATCGGCTCCTCGCCCACCACGACGAACAGGCGGCCACCGGGATTCAAGGCCCGCACGAACGCATCGGGCAGCACCTGTGTCGAACCGGTCAATACGATCACGTCATACAACGCGCCGCTGTTCCAACCGCGTGCGCCATCGCCCACTGCTAAGCTGACATTTTCAATTCCATGCACGCGCAGATTTTTCTCGGCGAATGCGGACAACTCCGCGATGATTTCCACGCTGGTCACATGCTCGGTAGTTTTGGCGAGCAACGCAGTCATGTAGCCGCAGCCGGTGCCGATTTCCAACACCCGGTCGGATTTTTTCAAACTGACTTCTTGCACAATGCGCGCTTCCAGTTTCGGCGGCAAGGTGAATTCGCCGAAGCCGATGGGCGCTTGCATGTCGACAAACGCCAGAGCTCGGGACCGCTCCGGCAAGAATTCCTCACGCTTGATCTCGAACAGCAAATCCAACACGTCTTGGTCAAGCACCTCCCAGGTTCGAATCTGCTGCTCAACCATGTTGAAACGCGCGTGCTCGAGATTCATGTAACCCACTTGAAATTGATATGCGGCGAATTATAACAAATTTAGAAAAAACAGACGCTTAGTCATGACAACACCCGCGCCACAAGCCATATCCAGCTTGCCTCGTGGCAAGGCATGCTCTGAGAGACACTATCCATGCGCTTCTTAGGCATGCACACCGATGGGAAATTCGCCGTCGCCAATTTTTCCGGCGCAATGGATAATGGCGAAATCGTTCACCCTCGTGCTTCCATGCAAAACGAAACCTACCTGCGCCGCAGCCTGAAGGCCGTGTGGCATCCCTGCACGCAAATGAAGGCTCACGAGCAACTGCCGCTGATTCCCATTCAGCGCGGCGAGGGTGTGTGGCTGTACGACTTCGACGGGCGGCGCTATTTGGATGCGGTGAGTTCGTGGTGGGTGAACTTGTTCGGCCACAATCACCCGCGCATCAAAGCCGCGCTGAAGGACCAGCTCGATAAGTTGGAACACGTGATCCTCGCCGGTTTTACCCACGAGCCGGTGATTGAATTGTCGGAACGGCTCAGCGCGAAAACCAATCACCAACTCGGCCATTGCTTCTACGCCTCCGACGGCGCCTCGGCTGTCGAGATCGCGTTGAAGATGAGTTTCCATTATTGGCGCAACGTCGGCCGATCGAGCAAGCGCCAATTCGTGAGCCTGGCGAATAGTTATCACGGCGAAACCCTGGGCGCGCTGTCGGTCACGGACGTAGCGCTATTCAAGGATGCATATGGGCCGTTGTTGCGAACAAGCGCGACAGCGCCGACACCGGATTTTCGTTTGGCGGAAAGCGGCGAGTCGCCGGCAGACTTCGCGCGCCGCTGTGCGGCGGTGCTGGAAAGCCACCTTGCTGAGCATCATGCGGAAACTGCCGCCTTTATCATCGAGCCCATGATCCAATGCGCCGCGGGAATGGCTATGTATGATGCCGAATATCTGCGCTTGGCCCGGGCGATCTGCGATCGTTATGGCGTGCATTTGATCGCGGACGAAATAGCCGTCGGCTTCGGGCGCACGGGGCCTTTTTTTGCCTGCGAGCATGGCCCGATCACGCCGGATTTTCTATGTCTGTCGAAGGGTTTGAGTGGCGGCTATTTGCCGTTATCGGTCGTGCTGACGCGGGATGGGATTTATGAAGCTTTCTATCATGACGATGTCACCCGCGGTTTCTTGCATTCCCATTCCTATACGGGCAACACGCTCGCGTGCCGCGCAGCGTTGGCGACCTTGGATATTTTCGAACAGGATGATGTGATCGCCGCGAATCGACAAAGAATCGAAACCATCGCCGCGCTCGCGGAACCCATCGCCGTTCATCCGAAAATCAAACACTTTCGCAATCGCGGCATGATCTGGGCGTTCGATGTAGTGACGTCCGATCCACAGTTCGCGCGGAAATTTTTCCTTGCGGGCCTTGCGCGCGAGATGTTGCTGCGGCCCATAGCAAACACCGTTTACTTTATGCCGCCCTACATCATCGACGACGAAGAATCGGCGTTACTGACCGGGCAAACCCTTGAAATATTGAACGAGATCGCCTAATGCCTAATTACTTTATTACCGGCACCGATACCGGCGTCGGCAAAACCTTCGTCACCTGTGCGCTGCTGCACAACTTGCGTGAACAAGGCATTGCGGCCATCGGTATGAAACCGATCGCAGCGGGGGCCGACATGACTCCCGACGGATTACGCAATGAAGACATCGAAGCCCTTCGCAACGCGAGCGGCATTCCGCTGGAACGCGAAGACCTCAACTGTTATCTGTTCGCCGAACCCATCGCGCCTCACATCGCCGCCGCCAACGAAGACGTTGAGATAGACCTTGACATCATCCGCCAACGCTTCGATCAACTCGCCGAGCTTGCGGACATGGTATTGGTGGAGGGCGTCGGCGGCTTTATCGTGCCCTTAGGCGACACTATCGACAGCGCCGACCTCGCCACCGATTTAGACTTGCCGGTGATCCTCGTCGTGGGTATGCGCTTAGGGTGTTTAAGTCACGCTCTGCTTACCCAAGAAGCGATTCTCGCGCGCGGCCTCACGCTGGCCGGCTGGGTTGCCAATCAGATCGATCCTCATATGGCGGAACTCGATGCGAATGTCGAGGCGCTGGAAGAGCGGATTCGTGCGCCGCTGTTGGGTGTTATCGAGTGGCGGAAACAACCCGATCCCGCTGGCGTGCCTCTGAATTTTCCTTGACCTTAGCGCGACGCTATTTGCCGTTAAGCGGTACACAGCACCATCGCTGCCTGTGGCGAATTACTTGTTATTATTAGACTTGCAATTACGCGCCGTTTATTCTAACGTGTCACTCGTTGCTAGGGGTCCGGCGTGGAGTTTCAGTGAAGCCCGGTGAGAGAAACCCTTCGAACCTGATGCGGATTATGCCGTCGTAGGGAAGCAAGTGGTCTTGCTCCTACGACTTTAGGAGCTTGTCATGAATGCCAATCCCAAATTCTTAGCCAGCGCCGCCCACGTCGATGAGGCTGCGGTCCAACCCTTGCCCCAGTCGCGCAAGGTCTATGTCACCGGGTCGCATCCGGATATTCGCGTGCCGATGCGGGAGATTTCCCAGAGCGACACACCGGCGAGCTTCGGCGCGGAAAAAAATCCGCCACTCTTCGTTTACGATACGTCAGGACCCTATACCGACCCCGCGGTCGCGGTCGATATTCGCGCGGGCTTGGCCCCGTTGCGCCAATCCTGGATCGAGCGGCGGGGCGATACGGAAATTCTTAGCGGACCGAGTTCCCAATATGGTGTCGAGCGGCTTAACGATTCCAAGCTTGCGACCATGCGCTTCGATCTGCACCGCAAACCGCGGCGTGCCAAGGCAGATAAGAACGTGTCGCAAATGCATTACGCCAAGTGCGGCATCGTTACGCCGGAAATGGAATTCATCGCCATCCGCGAGAATCAACGGACGGATTTGTTGAGCGACCTGTTGCGAAAACAACATCCGGGCCATAATTTCGGCGCGAGTATTCCGAAACAGGTGACGCCGGAATTCGTGCGCGATGAAGTGGCGCGCGGCCGCGCCATCATCCCCGCCAACATCAATCATCCCGAAACGGAACCGATGATCATCGGCCGCAATTTCCTGGTGAAAATCAACGCCAATATCGGCAACTCGGCATTAGGCTCCAGCATTCAAGAAGAGGTGGAAAAGATGACCTGGGCGATCCGCTGGGGCGGCGACACGGTCATGGATCTTTCCACCGGCAAACACATCCACGAAACCCGCGAATGGATCATCCGCAATTCGCCGGTCCCCATCGGCACCGTGCCGATCTATCAAGCGCTGGAGAAAGTCGACGGCAAAGCGGAAGACCTCACCTGGGAAATTTATCGCGACACGCTGATCGAGCAAGCTGAACAAGGCGTTGACTACTTCACCATTCACGCCGGCGTGTTGCTGCGCTACATCCCGCTCACGGCCAAGCGCATGACGGGTATTGTCTCGCGCGGCGGCTCCATCATGGCGAAATGGTGCCTGGCGCATCACAAAGAGAGTTTCCTCTACACGCGCTTCGAGGAAATTTGCGAAATCATGAAGGCCTACGACGTCAGCTTTTCCCTGGGCGATGGTCTGCGCCCCGGCTCCATCTACGACGCCAACGATGAGGCGCAATTCGCTGAACTTGAAACCCTGGGCGAACTCACCCAGATCGCTTGGAAGCACGACGTGCAAGTGATGATCGAAGGCCCCGGCCACGTGCCGATGCACCTCATCAAAGAGAATATGGATTTGCAACTGAAGCACTGCGGCGAGGCGCCGTTTTACACCCTAGGCCCATTGACCACTGACATCGCGCCGGGCTATGACCACATTACCTCCGGCATCGGCGCGGCGATGATCGGCTGGTACGGCACGGCAATGCTGTGCTACGTCACGCCGAAGGAACATCTCGGCCTGCCGGACAAGGACGACGTGAAGGACGGCATCATCACCTACAAAATCGCAGCCCATGCCGCCGACCTCGCGAAAGGTCACCCCGCCGCTCAGATACGCGACAATGCGCTATCGAAAGCTCGCTTCGAATTTCGCTGGGACGATCAGTTCAATCTGGGCCTCGACCCGGACAAAGCCAAGCAATTTCACGACGAAACTTTGCCGCAGGAAGGCGCTAAGCTCGCGCATTTTTGTTCCATGTGCGGCCCGCACTTTTGCTCAATGAAGATCACGCAAGATGTGCGGGAGTATGCCGCAACGCTGGGTATGGACGAACAACAGGCCCTCAGTAAAGGCATGGAAGAAAAAGCAATGGAATTCGTCAAAAGCGGCGCCGAGGTTTACCAAAAGGTTTAATGGAGGGCTCGATGCATAGCTTGTTCGCGTAAACCAGCAACGCGCGCGACGCTTTTGCCGGGTAGCTTTGTAAGCCCGCTTGCAATTTCTGCTTGGCTTTGGAAGAATATACGGAATTTCTTTCAAAGCTCTATTAGTATTGTAAGCATTCTTACAAAGCTCATTAACCC
>JALYOK010000537.1 GCA_030856925.1 Pseudomonadota bacterium | reverse complement strand
GAGTCGAAGAACAGAGTTTGCCCGTTCAGTTGGACGGTTGTGAGTTCGGAAAGCTGACCGTTTTATTTCAATCGTGCGCAAGCGCCGAAAAAGCCTTCAAACGAGACCTACGACGCTGCGGTGAATGTCCATCGACTCGCACTGCAAGCAGTCATGCGCGAGGACTCCGCGACAATGATGTGGCTGCCATGGTTTTTCCCACTACACCTCTCGTTGCTCGACCAATCGGCGAGGAACCGGAAACAGAGCACAACGGAAAGAAATACCGTACCGCTATTAGGTTTCAGGCCGATGCCTGCGCAGTGGCTGGCTCGCTGACTGGGATCTGCGGCGTGGAAGAACTCTGCAATGGTTGTGAATTTCCTTGGCCCAGGATCATCACTCGATCCGCCGAGGCAATGGTCTCGGGCCGATGGGCGATGATGAGGCGCGTGAGTTTGAGTTGGCGGATGGCATCGTTGACTTGCCGTTCGCGCGTGACGTCGAGGTGGCTGGTGGCTTCATCCAGCGCGAGAATTTTCGGTTGCTTGTACAGCGCGCGGGCCAGCAGCACCCGTTGTTTTTGTCCGCCGGAAAGCGTCGTTCCCATATCGCCGATCAAGCTATTGTATGCCATTGGCATCGCGACGACGTCTTGATGGACGCACGCCAGTTGTGCGCATGCTTCTATTCGCGCCTGATCGGGTTCGGGATCGAAGAAGCAAATATTGTCGGCGAGCGAGCCGGCGAATAATTGGTCCTCCTGCATCACCGTGCCGATTAAATTCCGATACTGGGCGCCGAGGCGCTGGACGTTTTTTCCGCCGACCAGCACTTCGCCTTCCGACGGAGCCAATAGCCCGAGGACGATTTTCAGCAGCGTGGTCTTGCCGCAGCCGGATGGGCCGATGATGGCGACCGACTCGCCGGCCTCGATTCTGAGATTGACGTTATGCAGCACCCACGGCTCGGCGTCGGAATAGCGAAAGCTCAGGTTGTTGATCTCGATGGCGGATGTTAATGAAGCCACCGGCGAGGCATCGCCGAGCGCCTCGGGCTCGGGCGTCGTCAATGCGATATCGGCGACCCGCTCCGTGTGCAGCGCAAGCATCTTGAATTCGATGCCTTTTTCGATGAAGCTCGTCACCCGCGTCGTGAACTGTTGCTTATAGGCTATGAATGCGAACAACATGCCGATCGAAAAGCCGCCGTCGAGCACCAGGGCCGCGCCCAGCCAAATGACGGCAATGTTTTCGATGCCGAATAGACTGCCGTTCAACGTGTGGAACAGGATGCCGAGTTTTTGCACTCGTATGCCGGCGTTGAAGTTGTCCACCAGCAAGTTCTCGTACACGGTTCGGCGCTGAACTTGGCGATTGAATAGCTTCACGCTCTGAATGCCGCGCACCGTCTCGAGAAAATTGGATTGCTGGCGGGCGGCGTGTCCGATTTGCTCTTCTTGCGCTTGCCGTAATGGCCTATACAACGTGAAGCGCAACACGCCGTAAAGCGTCGCCGCGAGGCATACTACCAGCGCGAGTTTCCAACTGTAGATCAGCATCATCAAACAAGTTACGATCGCCATCACGCCGTCGATGATCGCTTCGATAAAGCCGGTCGTGAGCGTTCGCTGAATCACATTCAACGATTCGAATCGGGAGGCGACGTCGCCTAAATGGCGCTTCTCGAAATAATTCATCGGCAACTTCAGCAAATGCCTGAACAGATTGCTGACCAGTTGCAAGTTCAAAGTGGTGCCCAACACCATCAGCACCCAAGAGCGCACGGCGTTAATGCCCACATGGACCACAGCGAGCAACAGGAATCCGACGCCCAACACGGCCAACAAATCGCGGTCTTCCGAGACGATCGCATGGTCCGTCACCAACTGCATAAAAAATGGACTGACAATGGCGAATATCTCCAGCGCGGCGGCGAGAAGGAAGACCTGCATCAAGGTGCGCTTGGCGCCGTTGAGCCGCCCCACCAATTGCGTCAAACGAATCTGCTGGCGTTCCTCCCGTGGCGTAAATTCATGGGTGGGCGCGAGTTCCAGGGCGACGCCGGTGAAGTGTTTCGATGCTTCCGCAAAGCCTAGCTGACGAACCCCGCGGCCCGGATCGTGGAGCGTCATTTCGCTACTCTTCACCTGAGTGAGCACCACGAAATGATTGAAATCCCAATGCAGGATTGCGGGCAACTGGAGTTTATCGAGCTGCTCCAGTTCCACTTTGAGCGGGCGTGACGCCAGCTTGAGTTGACCGGCGATTTGAATCAGTTGATTGAGCGTCGCGCCTTTCAATGAAATCGAATGCTGGCGGCGCAAGGTCGCGAGGTCACTGCGATAACCGTGATAGGAGGCGACCATGGCCAAACAGGCGAGGCCGCATTCGGCTGCTTCCGTTTGCAGGACGACAGGCGTGGAACGACGGCCGGAAAACTGTAGCAAATGATTCATCGGTTAAACTTTCTTCGTGACGCTTAACAACGGATCGAACACCCAGTCGATAATGCGGCGATGATCGAGCCAAATATCCGCATCCAGCAGCATGCCCGGCTGCAGTTCGATTTTCTGGTTGTAGGCTTGTACCGATTGCGCATCCAGGGCGACGGTGACGCGATAGACCGGCTCTTGCGGCGCGATCGGAAGTTGGGTGTCGAGCCCGGTGATGAGCGTTCGGGAAATCTCGGTGATGCGTCCGCGATGGCTGCCGAAGCGCTGATAGGGAAACGCCTGGTAACGCACCGCCACCACTTGCTGCGCGGCGATAAACCCGATAGCGCGGCTCGGCACCAGCAACTGCGCTTCCAGCCTCGCACCCGTTGGGAGTATCGACAACAACGCGCTTTGTAGTTGCGCCGTTTGGCCGCGTTCCGCCAGGATCGCGGTGACGGTGCCGTCGCCGGGTGCGGTGATGACGATGGTGCGGCGCGCTTCATATTCCATGAGCTCCTGCTCCAGCGAGGCGATGTCCCGCTCGATCGCGGAACGCTGATTGGTCGCTCGCAGATCGGTGGAAGTCACGTCGTGGCGCAACGTGTTGATATCGCGCTCCAGCGCCGTGCGGGTACGCATCAGCGCTTGCAACCGCGCCTGTTGCTCCAATAGCTCTTCGTACTTTTGCTGGGCTTGGACAGCCGATACAAATTGATTCTTCATCAGCGTGCGATAGCGCGCCAGATTTTCCCGGGCGCTGGCGACGCGTTGTTGCTGTATCCCCATCTCACCGCGCAACTGTGCAAGCTCCGCTTCCATGCCACGGATGCGCTCTTGCGTCGATTGGACTTGAATGTCATCGATGGCGCCCTGCTTGGCAAGTTCAGTTTCTAGACTCGCGCGACGTTGTTTGAGTTTCCCGATGGCGGCGGCCTGCGTTTCCGCGCTATCCCGCGAACTGCGTTCCGTCGACAGCACAAATAGCGTATCGCCGCGTTTAACCTGCTGGCCCTCTTTCACATGCTTCTCGATCCAGGTGCCCGCTTGCGGGGCATACACTTTGATGAGCCCCTTGTCCGGGGCGAGGTAACCGGAGACGTGGGTCTTGCGCGTGTATTCGGCGCTGAATGCAAACACGAGCACGGCGACTGCGAACGCCACCGCAAAAATGGTGAGCAAGGAAAACGATATGGGACGCACCAAAACGACGTCACCTAAAGATTTTTCTCGATTAAAGTCGAGGGCTTCGCGACGAAATAGGTCTCGCCTCATGGCTCGTTCTCCTTGCTCACCGACGCCTACTTAGCAACTGTAGTTTCTTGTTTCGTAACACATCCCCAGGTTGTAGTCGTATGCGCCTGAATAGCTGCAGTTGGCGCCGCCGGAGACGGCGTCAATATCTTCGCTGCTTAGCGCTTGCACATCGAAGAAATGGTTATTGTTGTTGTCGTCTTGATGGTCGTTATTAAATAGAGAGTTCATTTGAATTTCCTTTTATGTGAGATTGATTTAAAACACGTTGGGGTCGGCCGCCATGCGCATTGCTTCCGCATTGGCGGGATTGCTCGAGGCGACTTGAGGACAGCGAAAACACGCTTCGCGACCCTCTTGCCGCCACCACTTGCAATCGACGCGAATGGTGCAAGGCGGTAGCTTGTCCTTCACTTTGGGTACGAAGCGCACGGTTTTTTCCACCAGGCGGCATTGCCCCGTTTCGCCGGCGAAGTGCTGGCAAGCGTTGCCGGCACAAGGCCCGGCGAAACGGAATACTTCGGTCGGCGCGACGGGCCCCGACAGCGCGAGCAGTTCATCGGTGATCGGCAGCGGTTTCTCAAAGGGCTGCCAACGGGGTTCCTCGACGGTTCCCGTGACAATCCCAAAGGCAACGCTATCCGGCCAGCCGGGAAACGTACTCGGGCAAAGGGGCCATTCGCGCTTTTCCATGACTAGCCGCCGAAAGTCTTGGTTGCGACTTGCACCGGGTTTACGGCAAGACCGCCACCCACTTTGAGCCAGTAAGGGTTAACCAGAATGCCGTAGATGAACGGGTCGCGCAGATAGAAACTGGCGCCGCCACTCACACTGTTCAATTGCTCGTCGGTGAGTTCGATTCCCGATTGCGCGCGCGCTTCGACCGCACGCTTGACCGCGGCGGCTGCCGCGATTTCAATTTCGCCGATGGCGAGGGTGGAACGCTTGATTTCGTTTGACATGATTATCTCCATGAAAGGTGATTGATTAGAAACTAAACATCATTCCGAAGTCGCCGCTTTTTGGCGGCAAGGGCTGCGGATTGAGCGCGGCGTAATCGAGTGATTCGAGTACGTTCACCATACTTTTTGGACGGGGCCAGCCGGGAATTCTGGTGCCGCACCAATCGGTTTCCCAATCGATGTAGCCGCCGGATACCTGAGCTAGTTCAGCCGCATTCAGGATCGACGTATTGAGTGTTGAAATCATAATGTTCTCCATTTGGTTAAAAAACTGAGTTGCTCTTGCCTAACTTGAGAGAACCCGTCGGGAATCTCTGGACGAACTATATGGGGAGAATATTGGCTTGAATATTGGCCTGAAGGTGTAGCCAAAACGACATACACGCGGCCCGAAAGAACTAGCCGAACTTAGCGGATTCGCTCCGCATTTCGGATTATCACGCAGTGTAAGCCATTGGTTTTGTTG